>JBMQEM010000180.1:0-14241 GCA_049363815.1 Bacteroidota bacterium | reverse complement strand
ATCCAATTCACACATGAAGGATTAGTTCCGGAATATGAATGCTACAAAGTTTGTAACGACGCCTGGACGGGTTATATAACGAAGAGTCTGCGAAGTTATATTGATACCGGTAAAGGTACGCCAAACCCAAAGGTAGGAGAAGGATTTAATGCAGAGTTGGTTGAGAAGTGGAAGTTGAAGCCTGTTAGATAGTCCGAATGAAGCGCACTTCTTCACATCACTGCTTGACAAACCTCGTCACCAGATTCCCTTTCTCACTTATAATTTGCAGGAAATAGATCCCGCTTGAAAGAGTTGTTACATCGAATATTTTTTCTGTAACACCGGATGGTATAATGTCAAGAACTTCTTTCACAAGTATTCCGGCAGAATTAAAAATTCTGACTTGATTAATTTCGTTGAACCTTTCCGGGATTTGAAGTGATAACTGATTGACAACAGGATTTGGGAAAATAAATAATGTTGAATTGTTTGCCAACGCAGGAACAGATACAAATATATCTGATGTATCAGTTCTCCAGATACCACTTTTTCTGGTTGTTGAGAAAATGTAATTTCCTTTAGAGTAAAGATCGTTTGGAACATCCCGGTTATAATCAGCAAGATCATAAAGGACATTGATCCATGTTTGTCCGGTATCGTTGGTAATATAAATTCCGACATTTGTACACGTTATCATTAATCTTCCATTTATAAATTGAATTCGGTTGACAGGAGAGTTGACGTAATTTACAACCGATGAGTCCCACGTTGCTCCGTCATCAAGAGAAAAATAGACAGTACGGGAAATATTTCCGGAACATACGATCATATCATCATTGCTGACGATCTGATTCACGTAGAGTGGAAGAAAATTGTTCAATGAAGTCCATGATTGCCCGGCATCAGTTGATTTATATACTCTATTATTCGAAACTGAGCAGAAAAGATCCTGATTATGTTTGGCAATGGATCTGATGTAAGTCATTGGTAAACCATTACCGGAATTGGTCCATGTATTTCCACTGTCTGAAGAAACAAAAAGAATTCCGGTGGCAGAACTGCATGCAGCGAAAATTAGTGAATTATAAACAAGCATTTCATCCACTGTTCCGGAAGGAAGTCCGACAGAAGTATTTGTCCATGTTAAGCCATGGTCTTCTGTTCTGTAAACACCATTTGAATTAGAAGCAAAAGTAAATCGCCCCAATGAAACAAAATCACGGGCGCTATTCTGATCAATTCCATTGCTACGGAGCTCCCAGTTCATGCCGTCATCAACTGAATAAAAAATGTCGGAGCCACTTGAAGTGAACATTCCGTTTGCTTCGATTTCAATATCAAGTTGACTTGTTTCAGAAATTCCATTTGCTGAATACTCCCAGTTCAAACCTCCATCAGTAGATCTTGAAACCCAGTTATGATTCGAAAGTAATAATCCACCGGAAGAATAAACCGCATGTGATCCGATAGAATCCAGACGAGTCCAGTTTAATCCATTGTTTACAGAATGATACGTACCGTCACTCGATGCAAGATACAAATTGGTGCCATCTTCATATATATCATAAACATGACACGTGGCTGAAATGTCAGTTACAAGATTCCACACAGCTCCGGTATCTGTTGAAATATGTAATCCGGCATTTGATCCGGAAAGAATTGAACCATTTTTAATGTATAGAACATTTGAAATGGTCGGTGTTGTTGTCAGGTAAGAAGTGAATGTAGTTCCGGTATCTGTCGAAACAAAAAAATAGGAACCTGTACTTAAGGCGATCAACCCGTCCTCTATGTCACCGGCAGTAGGGTAATCAAAATTTCCCGGGAAGAGTTCTGTCCATGTTGTACCGTTATCAGGTGAGTACATAGTTTTTTGCATTCCAAATACACATACTTGCATACTATCAATTGCAACATCTTTACAAATGATCGGGGAATTCGGTATAGTGTCCCAGGTATTTCCCTCATCATATGAAATGAATCCGCCATTGCTTTCAGCCAGAAAAATCACATTGCCATTTGCTTCAATATCATTCAAACCAGGTCCTGCTACATTGTCTACATATGGTAGCCGGTCCCAGTATAAACCATTATTTGACGAGCGGTAGATCCCTTCATCAGAAATCAGAAATAAATTATTAGAGCTTCGTCCGAAATCAACAGATTGAGCACCCGGTCCACCGATCCGGTGCCAGATCTGAGCACTCATCTCATAAGAAAAGAGGATGAAGAAGACCATCATTGTTGCTGGTAGCAACTTTAGTATACGGTTCATTTAGTTTGATTTTACAGGTATGGTGCGTTGAATGTATATAATAGAATTCATTTTCGCAAGCACAGTCAGAAATTTGTCATGATTTTCTTTTCAAAATATTTCTACATGGTTATGTAGTCTAAATAATCTTTCAAAAATTTTGCTGTTGAACCCACGAATCTAAATTTGTCCGGAATATTAATGATCAATTTTAAAACGTAATTCTAACAGCAATCACATGAAAAATTATACATGTCAAACAATAAAATACATTTTGGTAATTGTATTTTGTCTGAAAACCTCGCATGCTGTTTCGCAGCGTTCATACGGATTTCAGACAACACAAGAAGTCTACACGGATCTGGTAAACCCAACATTAATTCCATCTACTTCTTTTGACCCGAGTTTAAATATGTATTTTTTGACAGAGTTCAACTCTGAAACATTTAATTTCTATGGTGTACCATTTACATTTGGCGGATTAAAATCGTTTGCTATTCAGCCAAACGGTAATTTAAGAGTCGACAATGATTCTTCACTGATCATTATTGACGGAGCATTCACATATCTTGATAGTATTGATGCATCGTCAGCTGTTTCATATATTATTGAAGGAACCCCTGGCAATTACATTCTGAAATGTCAGTGGAAAAATCTCAAGGTTCGTGTAGGCCAACCTAATAATTTTGCCAACCTTCAGATCTGGGTATATCAGTCAAGCAGTGTCATAGAGATTCATTACGGCCCGCGTTCGGCAAGTAATGCAAGCGGATTCAATACTACTTCCGGTCCGCAGGTAGGAATGTTTTATTCCCGTGATAATTTTTCTGTTTGTTATGAAAAACTTTGGGTGAAGGGTTCTCCGACAAATTTGATCATTGATTCAGCAGCGAATTATAGTTTTCTGGCCATGTCAGGAATACCTGACAGTGGAACTGTGTTCAGGTTTATACCCCGTTTTACAACTACTCAGATATCTGAAGCGATGAACAATGAACAGGTTGAAGTTTTCCCAAATCCGGTTACGGGGATTATCAATATTAAAATCAAGGAAAATGGAGAGTGCAAGTATAGAATAGTAAATAGTATTGGTGAAATTGTCAGATCCGGAACTGCCTCTAAAGAAAGTTTCAGTATTGATGTTTCCGGCATTGCCAATGGGGTTTATGAAATTCTGTTGGGTGAAGAATCTAATCTCGTCTCGAAAAAGTTCATTAAGAATTAAACATGAGGTATGCTATGAAAAAAATATTCGGGATCATATTTGCCTTTGGAATATTATCCGGCAATTCTGTCAAAGGTCAGGCTTGGGAACAAAAACAAAATTATCCTGTTGCAGCAGGAGCTGACGGTGGAGTTTGTTTTGCTATCGGCGATACGATCTATGTTGGTGGTGGATTGAACTCGAAACAATTCAGGAAATATGTTCCTGCAAATGATCAATGGTTATCAGCAGGACTCTTACCCGGTGTTTTGACAGACCGTAGTTTTGGAATAGGATTTACAGTTGACGGAAAGGGATATGTTGGGATGGGCATTGATGGATTTACAAAGAAGAATGATATGTGGGAATATGATCCTGCGACAGGTTCATGGACACAGAAACAGAATTTTCCCGGAATGGCAAGCGATGGCTTTTATGTTTTCGTGATCAATAACCTGGCGTATATTGGCGCGGGTGAAGATCCATTTACTTTGCAGCAATATAATGCAGCGTATTCATTTGATCCTTCAGCAAATGTCTGGACACAGCTTTCCGATTTTCCTACTTCCGGAGTGATATATCCATTTTCTTTTTCGATCAATCAGAAAGGATATGTTTCGTGCGGGCAGAATTCGCTCGGGACCACTACAGAGACTTTTCAATATGAACCATTACTGGATGTATGGACACCCAAAGCAGATTATGCAGGATTTGACAGACAGGCAGGGGTTTCTTTTGTGCTGGATGATATAGCCTATTGCGGACTGGGGATGAATGCAGTTTTTCTCAACGATTTTTATTCTTATGATCCTGTGAATGACCTTTGGTTAATGGCTGATACATTACCAGCACCGGCCCGTTCATTTCCGGTTGCAGCTGTTTCCGGAAATTCTGCATTCGTAGGTTTAGGTTGGTCGTATTCACTGACGGAAACATATTATAAAGACTGGTGGAAGTATTCATTGTCGACGGGGCAGGATGAAATGGATGAAAGAATTTCAAGGGTTGAGGTTTATCCAAATCCTGTGACTGATTTTTTGTATGTCAATGTTAAAGAAAATGAAAAGTACTCATTTGAGATCATGAACATTTTAGGTGATGTTATCATGCGAGGAGAACTGGAAGGGAAAGAAGAGAAAATTGAATTAACAAATCTGTCAGATGGTAGTTATACCATTTTATTCAGAAATGAAAAATATACACAAACAGAAAAATTTATAAAAAATGGCGACTAACAAGAATTTTAAGCGTTGATTTATTTAAAGGAAAAACACAATCCGTTTGGGCAGGATTGTGTTTTTGCATTTACATCATAATTTAGAATTATTCCATACCTTTAGAAGAAAATTGAACTTTCTTGTAATTCCTGCGATGCAATTATTTTTCGTAAAGGAACTCTTGGGATGAAAAGAGGTATTATAGTAAATACTTGATTAATCATGAGTAATGACTGGGTTAAAATTTGGGATGATCGCTACAGCAAAGAAGAATTTGCCTATGGTGAAGAACCCAATAATTTTCTGCGGGAACAACTTGAAAAGTTGAAACCCGGGAAGATCTTGTTTCCGGCAGAAGGGGAAGGTCGCAATGCAATTTTCGCTGCAAAGAATGGCTGGGAAGTTTATGCGTTTGATATAAGCTCGGAGGGCAGATCGAAAGCTCTTACACTTGCAGATAAGAACAACGTAGAAATTGAATATCAAGTAGGACAACTTCAACATCTGAACTATGAACCGGAATTCTTTGATGTCATAGCTTTGATCTATGCACATTTTCCGGCGGAGATAAAGTCTGCACAGCACAAAGCACTCAGCGCTCATTTGCGAAAGGGCGGATTTGTAATTTTTGAAGCATTCAGTAAAAAACACATTGAATACCTTTCACGGAATGAGAAGGTTGGTGGACCAAAAGAAATTGAAATGTTATTTTCGACAGAAGAACTAAGATCAGATTTTAATAATTTCGAAATAATCGACCTGGAAGAAAAAGTAATTCAATTGAATGAAGGACAATTTCACAATGGTGAAGGATCGGTAATAAGGTTTGTTGGACGGAAGTAAGAAGTGTTCCTATGAACTAGCCAAATAGGATTGAATTTTTTTATATGAATAAAAAGGTGTGAAATTTCCTTTAATTCTTAGCTGATCAGGTTTTCCTTCGTTTTTTTATTATGACAACTATCAATTCAAATTGAAGTGAATGTCATATACGTAATCATTTTAGATGCGCAACTTTAATATATAAAAGATGCAGTCATGAAAATATTATGTCCGACCGATTTATCACAGCCGGCGCTGAATGCAATGGAATATAGTGCCAGACTTGCTCAGCAATTAAAAGCTAAACTGACATTTTTAAATGTTCAAAAGATGCCTTTGGGTGAAGGGGTGTCACTTTTTGCCGGTGGAGAAAGAGAATCTGTTAAGATGACGAATAAATATTCGGAAATCCTCGAAGATCAGTGCAGGGAAACCGCCTTGAAATTTAAGATCAGTTGTGATCAAATGGTGTCAAACACTCTTGGTTCAGTTGAAAAAAGTATAGCTGAAGTAAGTGATGAATTCGACTTAATTGTAGTAGGAACAAATGGTGCAAACAATATTTTCGAATTCTATTTCGGAACCCATAGTTATAATATCACAAAGAATGCTGAAACACCAGTACTCATCGTGCCGGAGAATTGTGAATTTAAAACCATTTCTAAAATATATTTAGCATCAGATTACACTTCTGAAGAGCAGATAAACCTTAATCAGTTGGATGGAATTTTTAAGGTTTTCAATCCAAGGTACGAGATTGTCCACATCAGTGTGGTTGATTCAGAATTGAGTAAAACGGTTTATCATTCGTTTCGCAATTCAATAGAAGACGAAATTGATTTTGTTCATAGAGTGTCATTTGGCAGATTGATTGAGAAGAATATTATCAGTGGAATAAAGACTTTGATAGATACCAACAAGATGGACATGCTTGTTGTTTCATTTCAGAAACATGGACCGGTATATAAGCTATTCCACAAAAACCTTGTCAAGGAAATATCAGCCTATACAACTGTCCCATTATTTATTTTTCAAAGCTGATGCAACTGCGATTGGTGACATTTGAGCAACTGAGGACAAACGAACTGATAACAAGGTTGGGTACCGGCATTTTATTGGTTTCTATTATTGTTGGAAACACAATGTTTGGTCCCTTGTCTTTTTTGTTATTGTTTTATTTGATCAACCTGACAGGGCTGTTTGAATTTTACAGACTTTTTCGGGGTTCAAGTTATAATGTAGCAACAATTTCAGGATATACTTTTTCCACCATACTTTTTCTGATATCAGCATTGTCATTGCTGGATATTTTGCCCTGGTCATCGGCATTCTTTTTATTGCCGTTGGTTTTAATGATATCTATCTTCGAGTTATATCGTAAAAATCCTGAGCCGTTTGTTTCTGTTTCGTTAGCATTGTTCAGTGTGATCTATATTACAATTCCTGTTATCTGCATATTGGCCATTCCGTTTATTTCAAACAACAGTAATTCCTATTCACCTGAATTTCTCCTTGGATATTTCTCACTTATCTGGCTATTCGATTCTTCTGCTTATGCTTTTGGCAAAAAGTTTGGCAGGAAAAAACTTTTCGCCAGAATCTCGCCCAATAAAACATGGGAGGGATTTCTTGCCGCTGCCTTGTTAGTTGTTCTCCTCGGCTTCTTTTATAATTTCCAGTTTGCATTACAAAAAATCAATTGGATTATCGTAGCAATGATAATTATATGTTTCGGAACATTCGGGGATTTGGTAAAATCTATGTTAAAACGAAGTCGTCATGTAAAAGATTCCGGAAGTATCTTGCCGGGTCATGGCGGAGTACTTGATCGTTTTGATTCCATGTTTGGTTCAGCACCGATTGTTTTGATTTACCTGATAAAATTTTCCGGATGAAGCGAACCTCGTATTATATCGTAAATGCAATCACTTTGTACCGGATCCTTGCAGCACCGTTATTATTATATCTTCTTGTTTCGAACAGGCTGGATGCATTTGCAAAATTTCTTGTCCTGAGTTTTTTTACTGACCTGATAGATGGATTTCTGGCAAGAAAATTCAAGGTGACCAGTTTATTTGGAACCAGAATGGACTCCATAGGAGATGATCTTACAGTGCTGATGGCAGTTATTGGTATGATAATGTACAAATCTGAATTTGTGCTGGAACACAAAATGGCCTTTATCATTCTGTTCGTTCTTTTTTTAATTCAAATTTCGTATTCACTGATAAAATATCAAAAGTTCACCAGCTTTCATACTTATTTAGCAAAAGCCGGAGCATTGTTACAGGGACTTTTTTTAATTCACATTTTTATAATGCCAGCCCCCGATCTGTTTTTGTTTTATTCAGCAGTGGTAATAACCGGTCTGGATCTGATTGAAGAAATTGTTATGGTATATATGCTTCCCAGGTGGACGGCAAATGTTAAAGGAATATTTTGGTTACCCGAATATGTGCACTTAATAAATAAAAAAAATAAAAGTTATGAGAACAGATGAAGAATATTTGAAAATTAGGAATACAACCGGTCAGTTATGTTTAACGATCATTTTGCCATTGCATTCTGTCCCTGCTCAGGCAGAAGAAGACGGCATCAGGTTTCACAAAATTGTTTCAGAAGCAATCTCGGAACTTGATAAAAGCAATTCATCGTCTGAAGTCGAAGCAATCAAGGTGTCTTTGAATTCTCTTAAAAAAGAATTTTCAAAGATCAGTGGCGCAAAAGGAATCGGGATTTACTTGTCGAAGGATGTGAAAAGCATTATTGCTTTCCCATTTGAAGTAGAAGAGTATTTTATGATCGAGAAGGAGTTTCAGATAAGGGAGCTCTTGTATAAGACTCAATTAGCAGTCGATTATTTTGTGTTAAGTCTTACTATGAAAAGTGCAAAAGTATTTAAGGGAAATTCTGGAAACCTTATTGAAGTCACGGGAAATCATAATTTAAAATTTGAGGACGATAAGGAATACGAACACACCTCCATAGGTTCGTCGACAGGATACAGTTTAAAAAGTGTAGAAAAAGATAAATCGGACACCCAAATTATTGGACTGAAGAAGTTTTATAAAGAAGTCGATCACTTTTTAAATAATTTGATTTCAAAGGACAGTGTTTTGATAATTACAGGTACAGGAAAAGAGCCTGCATTATTTAAGTCCCTGAGTAGTCACAATTCAATTATAATCGGAGAGATTCATGGAAATTTTGAGCATGATCAGGCTGAACTGAGAGTTAAATCATGGCAACTTGTTGAATCGTACTTCCATGCTAAGAACAATAAAATTATCAATGAAGTTGGCGAAAAGGTAGGGAAGGGTCTTGTCGCTAGCGGTTTAGATGATGTTTATAATTCGGCTAATGAAGGAAATGGAATGACGTTAGTATTGGAGCGGAATTATTTGAAAACAGTTTATTTGAATTCTTCACAGAATTATTTTTCAGATAAGCCGGAATCAGAAAGTGATACTTTGGTCAATGATATCGGAAGCCGAGTCGCTCGGATAGTTCTCGATAAGCATGGAAAAGTTTCTTTTGTTGAACCGGGGATGCTAAATAAATTTGATGGAATAGCTTTGATTAAGCGATACGTGTAATAAGAAGAGACACTTCAGATAACAGAAATTATACCTGATCTTAAGACGAGTAAAGGCAGATTGGTATGTTCTGAGACATAAACGGTATTACTCTTAGACAATGCCAGATGAGAATTTTCATCAACATGTTTGAGCATTACGAGTAAATCGATATTGTGTTTCTTGTGAAATGCGTTTATGCCTTTATTTAAATTTATATGCTGAATGATGTAACCGGAAATTTTCGGGTAATGTACTTTTTCCCGGATTTTTCTGGTTAGCTCTGAAATTTGTTCTTCAGTATGTATTTCATCTTTTTTGTCGATGAAGAGAAATGTGATCTCTGAATCGAAATGTTTGGCAAAAGTAATTATGCTATGTGATGCACTGAGATTATCCTCTTTAAGATCTGTTGCAAAAGCAATTCGTTTAATTGGCGAATAGTTTGTATGTTCCGGTATGCATATCAATGGGATCTTCGAAGAGAGAATTAACTTAGAACTTGTACTACCCATCAGTTTCCTTTCGATGACATTTGTTCCAGTGCAACCGATGACTATCAGATCTATGTGATTTTCTTCTGAATAATTTTTTATAGTTTCATGAGATGTTGATCCTGTCAAAACAATACAATCAATTGAAAGAAGAGGATGTTTGGAGAGGATCTTTTGTTTCAACAATTCCAGATTTGATTTCATTTCAGAAAGCAATTCAGCGTTTACTGCGCTTTCACTGATCCTGATATTATGTGTGAATGTTTCATTGACATGGCAGATGATCAGTCTGGAATTAAAAGCTTCTGCAAGACTGGCTGCATATTCGACAGTATTATTCCCGTTTTTGGAAAAATCGCTTGCTGTTAAAATTGTCCTCATTCAGTAAAGCTAGTAAAGTGACCCGGTGAAGTTGTGATTTTTGTCAAGAATATCAATGATACGTGTCAGTTTGATTATTTGTTATATTTGTTAATATGAAGTCTCAAATTCATGCTTGCGATTATCTATTAATTGCACTTTATTGCAGAAACCATTTTATGCATGTTGATTTCTGAGAAGAATATTTGATAATAATGTAATTAGTTTAATTTTTACGAGACACATGGCTAAATTAAAATTTAAATTTGTGCTGCTAGTGGTTTTTATAATAGCCGTTTTAGGATCAGCGATCAATCCTCTCTCCGGTGAAAACTGGTTTTTGGAATTGTTACCGGTAATAATATTTGTTCCGCTGTTTATTTATTTAGGTGAGAGGTTCAGGATCTCTGATGGATCTTATTTCCTGATCTTTATTTATATGTTAATGCCAGTAATTCAGGCGCATTATGGTGTAGGCTATGTACCGATAGGATTTGAATTATCGTCATGGTTTAATACTACAAGAAATGTCTTTGACAGGTTTACTCACTTCTTCTATGGGTTCTTATTATTCTATCCGCTGTATGAAATGATAAAATATGAGATCGGTAGCCGGGATTTTATGAATTATATGATACCGTCTGCAATATTGCTTGGTATGGCATCAGTTTATGAAATTCTCGAATGGCTGGTATTCGAACTCTCAGGTCCACGTTTAGCCTTTCTTTTTATTGGAGCCCAGGATGATTTCTATGATACACCAAAAGATATGGCAATGACGTTCATGGGAGTGTTTCTTGTTATAACTATAATGCTAATTTCAAAGAAGATATTTCAACTAAGAAGAGTTGCATATAGATCGAATGTTTAATAATCAGAACGTCAGTTAAATATATGAAAGGTTATGACAAAATTTGAGGCCATCTGCGAATCCTATAGTGGAGCGCGTGAAGAATTTAAGAAATACAGAAGCGAATGTCATCAGTTTGCTAATGATCTCTGGAAAGGAATAATTGACAATTTCCAGATCCCTTATTCACAGTTATCATTTTTCAAGTTAAGCGATGAAGGAGAATATGAATCTGTCCCTGCACCGATTTTCAATACTTTATCCTTGAGAGCCGATTCGTTTTGGGAATTCGCTTTTGGGATAAATGTTTATGAGGGCAAAGACGTGTTCCCTCAGGAGACGATCATACTTGGATTAATTTATAAAAAATTAAAAGACAAGAAATATCTTGTAAAATTGATTGACTATGAAGAGGAATTTGAAATAGAAGATGGGAATCTTTCGGATCAGAATAAATTTAACGAATACCTTTTTGGAAAAATAACAGAAAGTTACACAATCGGTTTACAGACGTTTCTGGATCAGGATGTAACTCAGCGGACGATTGGTTTCAGATTGGGACAGAACAAATGAGTTGGAAATGCTTTAGAATAAAAAGCCTCGACAGAGTATTATTTCTGACGAGGCTTTGATGCTAAGTTTAAGTTTTATGAGAATGACTTGATAGCTTTTTTCAGATGATCAAAAGCCTTTTCCAGTTCATCGTTGAAATGATCGACTCTTTCTTTAATATGAAATGAATCTTTGGAATCATTCTTAAAGAGGTAATCAAAATTAGTCCTGACCTTATTCAGTTCATGATGTATTGTTTTACTCAGCTCATTTTGTTTGAGCTTGAATTCAATACCAAGTATCTGAAGTTTTAATTTGAATTTTATTATTTCAAGTTTAATTTCAGGCAAAAGATATTTTAATTGTGGTTGGTTATTTAATTCTGTTTCCACTTCACTAATCAGGTGCTCTATCTTTTTCCTTTGCTCTTCATATACTTCTTTGGCCTCTGCTTTTCCCAGTGCCAATTGTATTTGCAATTCTTCCAGTAAACTCTTAATTTTTTCTGTTGACTGTTCTTTACTTTCTTTTATGGAGCTGATCCATTCATTTACCCGGGACTTGAATTCTTTACGGACTTCCTGAAACTTGTCTTTCGCTTCAGCTTTTCCGAGAGAAAACTGTAATGCAAACTCTTCAATTTCCTGCTGGAATTTGTTCAGTTTTTCCGAGAATAGACTGGTTTGCTCTGTTTTGGAATTTGTTTTCATGATTTTCAAAGATTATACAACAAATATTCATTTGATAATTGGATAAAAAGATGACGATACTCAGCAATTGATATGATAAAAGATGCTTGTTAATTAGGGTATTCAGAAAAAGGGCATTTTATTAATTTAGATTTTTTGTTGTCAGAAAATAGTATAAAATAAATACGATCACTATTACCAGACCCCAGTACTTAATGGAGTGTTTTTTCAGGTGTGAAATAAATTTGTCCATTGAATTATGTAATTTTCAGATACCACAAGGTACTTGAATAGTATTGGATTTACAATGACAGGGATCTGAAAAATCCCTATGATTTATCATATTTCATTTCTAATTTAAGAAGAAACTTTACACAAGGGTTCATTTAGTACAAGCGGTAAAAGAGCGACTTTAATTCCCGAGTTAAAGCATTCGAAGACTTAATTTATTTAACAAAAGATGGAAGTCAGAAGTACCTCAGATAGCAAGTATCGATTTCTACAGGCAGAAGTTGTAGACTGGATTGGAGGTCTAAAAACAAGGAATCATTATTTTCTGAAAAACATTTGTAAAGCACCTGTAGTTCATAAGAAACGAATCCGAAAGTTTTATGCAAAGCTCAAAGTTGTCAGGATCCAACGAAAAATTCATATGAGAAATATTTATAGATCAAGTTCTAAGCACCTGAATTCTGAAGACGGAATCTGAATTTTACGAAGAAAAATTCAATGATTGACATTTACTATTAAAACACTTCATCATGAAAATGCGGACAATTTTTATTTCAATTCAATTCATTATTATTTTATCGCTGAATCTTTATGGGCAAAAATCCGGAAATACAACAAATTTTTCAAAAGAAGATTCTGCAGCGATCAATGCACTTGCATTATATCCTGATAGTGTTCGTCTGAATATTTTTGAAGCGAGTCAGTATCCGGAACTTCTGGTAAGATTGTCGATGCAGCAGGAAAAATCTGCTTCCGCTTTCAAGGAATTATTATCAGCAAAAACCAGAGAAGAACAGGAAGAGCTTTGGAATCTCAGCAGATATCCTGAATTGATTTCTGCTCTTGTAAAAGATAGATCTTTATCAGAAACAGATAAAGTATTTGAAGGATACCCTGAAGAGGTAAAGGGATTGGCAAGAAAGCAGATTCGGAACAACCCCGGATCATTAAGAAGCATGGATTCGCTCAATAAGGTTGCTGATGTGAATTTTGAAACCTTACTTTCAGGCTATTCAGGAAAAACAAAAAGAGCCTACAGGGAATTACTTTCTTTCCCTGAAGTACTTTCTATTCTGAACGATCATCTGGATATAGCTGTGATGGCAGGAGCGGAGTATAGAAGGAATCCTGAAAGTGTTATTCATTTTGCAGACTCAGTAAGTCTGGCAGTTGCAAGACAAAATGCGGAGGAATTATCACAATGGAAGGATTCTGTTCAGAATGACACAAACAATATAAATGATCTGAAGGCACTTGCAGGAGAATATCGTTCAGAAAGCGGAATGTCAGAAAACGGAATTGAATCTCCTGCAGTAACCAATACCGTGATCGTTCATTATAGATATTATCCCTATCCTTATTGGTATGGCTATCCATATTGGTATCCGGAACCTTATTGGTATCCCGTTCCAATTTGGGTGGATCTTGGATTTTATTTTGATCCATTCGGGAATATTATCATCATAGGCATGCCATCTTACAGGTTTGTACACTGGTATTTTTATCATCCTCATCATTGGCATCATCATCCGCATATTGGTCACACATTTGTATCTCATTATTATGGACATCGGAATTCAGTCGGTTCAAATTCTGTTGTTGTTATGAGATGGGTAGAAGAGAACAATAAATATTTACCCCGTGATTTTATCAGAAACAAAACAAATGGCATTGAAACAATGAAGGAATTAGGTCAATTAAATACAATAAAAGACCGGTCAGGAAAAGATTTGAATGCAGTACAGCGAGATGAATATTATGAACAGAATAAAAGCAATTTTCCTGTTTTAAAAAGAAACGGTGATATGGTAAAAAGCGGAGAAACTAAAATTGATACTGAAACAAAACCTATTATTAAAGATCAGAGGAATCCGCATATTGATACAAAAAAACCTGAGCAATATAATGACAGACAAAAAGCCCAGGATTATCACAGAGAAGAATGGGAAAGCACTTCGCCAAAGGTTAAGTCGCAGCCAAAGATAAGGGAGACCGTACCTAAAGAAAAGGT
>JBMQEM010000179.1:0-14448 GCA_049363815.1 Bacteroidota bacterium | reverse complement strand
GCATTCGATTTCAATAAAAGTCTCCACAAGGATCATTTATTTGAATTCACAAAGCTTGAAGAGAGCTACAATCCTTATGATGCCAGTCATCCGCACAGGCATAATTATTTTGAAGTATTATTTTTCAATGGTACGGGTGGAAGTCATGAGATCGATTTTCAATCGTATCCGATTGAGAAAGATTCTATTCATTTTGTTTCGCCGGGACAAGTGCATTTGTTGCGAAGAGATCCGAAAGTAACAGGATATGTGCTTTCATTTACAGATGATTTTTTTCTTGATCGCGCAGCAAGTTCGATGTTCATTGAAACATTGCCGTTTTTTATTAATCCCGCATCGACACCAATTGTGCGTTTGAATGATGCTGAAAATGTAAACGAAATTATCGACATCATAAAAAGAATTCAGAAAGAATATGCTTCAGGTCATTCAGATAAAATTCAGGTGATTGCTTCGTGGATGTCGTTGTTTTTAATTTCATGCAGAAGATTGTATCTGAATCAGGCTCCTTCCGGTGAAAAGCAGGCGGTGAAAAATGAAACGACAAGAAAATTCCGAAAACTGGTAGAAGAAAAATTTACCGAAAATAAATCTGTCAGCGAATATGCTAGTCTGCTAAACATCACACCCGGTCATTTGAATGATACGATGCAGAAAGAACTTGGAAAAACGGCAAGTGAATTGATCCATGAGCGCATCATTCTCGAGGCAAAAAGGTTACTTTATCATTCTGAAAAAAGCATAAAAGAAATCGCTGCAGCGCTTAATTACGATGATCCCAGTTATTTCACTAAGTTTTTCAAGACCAACACCAATTTGACCCCCGATCAGTTTCGCAAGACCATCCGTGAAAAGTACCATTGATGCCGCAATTTTGACATTGTCGGAATGTCCAATATCGTTTAATATTGTATTGTAAATTAATCCAAGTTTAAATTTAATCCCTATGAAAAATAAATTACTTCTAACCCTGATCAGTATTTTCATTCAGATGAATGTTAATGCACAAAGTTCGCCGCTATGGACGCAAACGATAAATAGTCTTCCTGATAGCAGTAATCTATTTCCGGTTAAAACGGAAGTGGATATTTTTGGAAATGTTGTTGCGCTTTGTTATCAATCAGATACTCCGGAGAGAAATATATTTTTAAGAAAGTTTGATACTGATGGCAATGTACTCTGGACTCAGATCTTTGATATTCCGGGGATTTATGATCCGCGTGGTTTTGATATGGCTGTTGATTCGTCAGCAAATATTTATGTTGCAGGTGGAGTATACTCAACCATGGAAACTCCGCTATTATTAAAATTCAACAGTTCAGGTAATCTCGTATGGCGAAGAGATACTGTAACTGCAATTCCGTATTTTTCATTTAATCAAATAATATTAAAAAACAGTTTGCTTTATTTAAAAGGTGAAGGTGGAATAGCAGTATTCGATCTTTTTGGAAATGAACAATGGTCAGTAGGTGTTGCACCTATTTATATTGCAGTTGATAATGCAGGTCGAGTTGTGGCTTCCTTGTATGCAGGGGCAACAAATCTGATCAGATATAATACCGACGGATCTGTTGATTTTACTGCAGTCACGATTGATGCTTCGCATATAGCAATCGATTATCAAAACAACATTTATCTGATAAATAGTTACGGAACTTATAATCTGGTTCGATTCGATAGTTCAGGTACTTTCAGTTGGATAAAAGAAGATATTGCTGTCTGTCCACCATTTGGTGATCTCAGTGTTGAATTGATCATAGACTGGGATCAGGATATAATTGCAATAGGCTTGAATGATTCTATGTACAAGTATAATTACAATGGAGATTTTGAATGGCAGCGTTCGATGAATGGATTAGATAGTTACAGAATATCGACAGCTTTATTCAGTCAGAACTATATATTGATCGCCGGTACTATACAAGACTCTTTCGATAATTATGTAAGAGTCGCTACGTTTGACGCACTCGGAAATCAGAATTGGTACGGTGAATACAATATCGTCCCAGAACAGGAATTTTCTGTAGATATGACCTTTGATGATTCCGGAATTTATATTCTGGAAGACAGTGTTGCAAATTCTGAACTGATCAAGTTTGATTATCCATTTGTAGCGGGAATGCCGATCGATTATTCATTGGTGTGTGTCGATAGTGTTTGGTATGATACATTGAATCCGGTTTATATAAACGTTACTATATTCAATGGAAATTTCGCTCACATGAATTATCCTTCTGTTCAGATTGTCAATCCGCAAGGGGATACTATTTCGAACAAAATCGGATTTGTAAATTTCTTTGCGCAATTGGGAAATACTTTGCAGACGTATAGTGACACGATCACAGAATTCGGCATTACAGATTTTTCGCAATATCGTTTTCTGATGAGTGAAAGTTTCAGCGATACAACAGTAGAGATCTTCTGGTGTCTGACCAGTGACATTGCTGATCCGTATGAAACGCATCTTGGTATTTATCCCAATCCGGCATCCGGTTCAATTCATTTGATGCAAATTCCTGATGGAGAAATAGCGACGTTGCAGATCTTTGATTCGAATGGCCGATTATGTCACACTTCGAAAATCACTTCCGTTGAAAATGAAGTTGATCTCGAAAAACTTTCTTCCGGCATGTATTTCTTGAGGATGACAAGTAAGAGTGGAGTGCGGATTGGTAAAGTGATAAAGCAGTAATCATCTACGCCAAATCTGCGTAATCTGCGGGAAATAATTCAGGTTCAATTTCCAAAAGACTTACATAAAGTATTCACAGAATTGTTTTTCTTTGTAAAATGAACTTCACCCTCCGTCCCTGGACACCCACCGATATCGACAGTCTGGTAAAGTACGCCAACAACCCCAACATTGCGAAATTTATGACCGATAAATTTCCGCATCCGTATGCAAAAGAAAATGGTGAAGCGTTCATTTCATTCGCAACAAAAGATGACCCCATTCACATTTTTGCCATCGATGTAAATGGCGAAGCAGTGGGCGGAATTGGCCTGCATCCAAAAGATGATATAGAAAGAATGAATGCCGAATTAGGTTACTGGCTAGCAGAACCTTTTTGGGGCAAAGGGATTATTACAAAAGCAATCACACAGATTGTTGACTTCGGTTTCAATACTTACGACATCACTAGAATTTTCGCCCGCCCCTTTGGAACAAATCTGGCATCACAACGCGTATTAGAAAAAGCCGGTTTTAAATTTGAATGTAAGTTTGAAAAAACCCTTTTGAAAAACGGTGAAATGTTGGATGAGTTATACTACTCGATTAGGAGAAAAGAAAAGTAAAAACAGAGCTGTGGCTGTTGCTGCGCAGGATTTACTGCTACGCAGGATCTACCGCTGCGCAGGATTTACCGCTGCGCAGGATCTACCGCTGCGCAGGATCTGTGATCCTGTGCAACCGAGCTGTGGATTTTTAATCCACGGTTAAAATCCAGGGGTTGACTTACATCTTATTTTTCATCATATTTACGCAAAGACAATCTTTATGTCGTCAACTGCGGGGTTTAGGGTTTTGTTTGTGCTTTTTTGCCTGGAATTCGCTAGCGTAACGCAGAGTACGGGTCAAGATCCCTTGCCTTTATTCAAGCATTTTACAACTGAAGAGGGGTTATCTAGTAGCGAACTTTATTCAGTTATTCAGGATAAGAATGGAAACATCTGGTTAGGAACCGACAGAGGAGTTGTCCGTTATGATGGTTATGAATTCAGAACTTTCACCACACAGGACGGCTTAACCGACAATACAGTTTTTTATCTCCATGTAGATGTCAGTGGACGTTTATGGATGTTCACTTATTCAGGACGTGTATTTTATCTTCAGGATGAGAAAATAATTCCATATAAGTACAATGACTTTATATTAAAAAATTCCCAGAATAAAATCCCTAATGGTTTTTATGTCGACAGTTTGCAGAAAGTGGTTGTAGCATTCAGGGGAAAGGGCACCTTTTCAATAGATGATAAAGGGAAGTATGATTTTATTGATTCAGTAGGCTTCCAGGTGGATTCAAATTATTATATTAATGAATTTCCGGGAAAATTTCATGTGTCATCGATCCTGGGTGTAAATGGAAATAGTACAAAGGCTTTTGTGAACCATCGGTTTGGTAAGAATGTATGGCAGTATGAGATTGAAACCAGTGAATTTGGCAGACTTAGTTTTCGCCGCACGAGTTCAGATGAAGTTGTTTTTTCGATTGGCAGCTCTGCTTTTTTTGTAGGTAAAAACGGCAAAGCTGAAAAGCTGTTTACCTTGTCAGGAAGCATTTTTGCATTGCTTGAAGATGAAAACGGGAATCTATGGGTAGGATCTGAAGAAGGTCTTTTTTATTATGAGAAAAACAACTGGAGAAATTATTCCAGACTTTTTTTAAAGGGAAACATGATCTCCGGAATTTTTCAGGATAATGAAAAAGGATTTTGGTTTACAACACTTGAGAACGGTGTTTTTTATTTACCGGACGACAAGATCAAGAGCATTGAATTTTCTGATTCGATCAAAAAGCCTACAAGTCTGGCCACAGATCATAAGAACAAACTTTATATAGGTTGCTGGACCGGTGCAATAGTAGAAATGCAGAATCAGAAAGTGAAAACGATCTATGAGCAAAACGACATTGCAAAAAAATTACCCATAACCGACCTGACTGTCTTTCCTGATGATCCTTCCATTTACGTAAGCAGATATTATGCTGGAAGACTTGGAGAAGGGAAGTACCATGTCTATAAGATTGGGGATCCTATAGGTGTAAAAACCGAATATTTCAAAAAGAGTAACGGCGACATTTATGCTGCAGGATCATCTTTCATACTTTTTGTAAAGTCAGACTCTATTTATGTAAGTGATTTGTTGTCGCAACGGATCAACACAATTATTGAAACTACTGAAGGAAAATTACTCATTGGATGCAACCGCGGGGTTTTCTATTATGATGAGAACACTAAAAAAGAATCGCCATATAAAAAGGAATTTAATGAAGTCAGAGTAGATGACATTAAACAAGCCGGAAATAAATTACTGTTTGCTACAAAAGGAAAGGGAATAATGATGGTAGTGAACGATTCTGTAATTACTGTGGATGAAACAAAAGGACTGGCAAGTAATCTGGTAGGCCGGATGACAGTATCCGGAAGCAATGTATGGGTTTCAACAAACAAAGGCGTTAGTCTTTTACAGTTCGGGGATGAGAATTCAACTTCGTATAAGATCACCAATATACATCACAGTGATGGTTTGCTGAATGACGAGATCAGTGAGATCGCTGTGTTGAATGATACTGTTTATGTAGCAACAAATTCGGGCATTTCGTTTTTCTCTTCAAATGCAGATTTTACAAATACAGTTTCGCCTAAGATCTACATCTCCTCTGTAAGGATGAATACGAAGAAGATTCCCGGCTTTGAAAACCTGAGCTTCCCGCATGATTCAAATAATCTGCAGATCAGTTTTAATGCCATCTCTTTTAAAAGTTTTGAGAAGATATCATACAAGTACTTGCTGGTCCATGACAGAGATACCATAAGCTCAACCACTATGAATCGTGAGGTTGAATTTTTATCACTTGCACCGGGTAGTTATCATTTCAGTGTTATGGCGATGAACAAATCCGGTATATGGAGCGACACTTCGGCAAATTTTAATTTTGTGATCCATCCGGCGTGGTGGCAATCAGTTTGGTTTAAAATTGGGATATCGCTTTTGATCACGGCTATTGTTTTCTTCTACTATAAAAGTCAGTTACGGAAGTTGCGGGAGAAACTGGAGAATGAACAAATCCAGGCTTCCTTACAGTTGACAGCGATCCGCGCGCAGATGAATCCGCATTTTATTTTCAACGTCATGAATTCTATCCGCATTTACATGCAGAGTCATGATCTGAAATCAGCGGAAAAATATCTGACCTCATTTTCGAAACTGGTGAGATATGTACTAGACAATTCCGATAAGCAGGTAGTATCACTTGAAGCCGAATTGAATTCACTTCGGAATTATGTTGAACTGGAAATGCAGCAGTTTGAAAGTGGTTTTGAATTCCGGATCGATTGCGAAGAGGGGATAGCTCTTTCCGATTATGAATTACCATCGTTGTTGTTGCAGCCATTTGTAGAAAATTCCATCAAGCATGGAATTTCGAAAATGAAAGGCAAAGGGAAGATCGTAATTGATATCCGCAGGAAGGGCGATAATCTGTTGATAGCAATTGAGGACAATGGAATTGGTTTCGAGGAAGCCAAAGAGTGGAACATTAAAAACCGCGAACCGCACGAATCCCGTGGGACGAAGATCATTTTCCAGCGGATCGAGGCCTACAATAAGTTATTCAGGAAGAATATCAAAGCCGAGTTCCGCGATCTACGCTCGGAAAATGGTACTTTATCGGGAACTAGGGTGGAAGTTGAGATTTAATTTGCAAATCTGAGGGGAATTCGGTTAGCTTTGTTAGAAGCAACTATAAGGCAGAAATAAGCGTCATTTTTTCTCCCGCAGATCTCGCAATATCTTCGAGAAAAAAGAAGCGTCATTTTTTTTCTCCCGCAGATCTCGCAGATTTTTCGCAGATTTTTTTTGAGAATAATTAAAAAAAGTTCTGCGATAAATCTGCGGGAGAAAAATAAATATAATGAACTAAATCTCTAGTGCCCGAACGATAACCAAAGATCTGCGCAAAATCTGCGATCCCGATAGCTATCGGGACTGCGGGAAACAAAACACACAGAAGACCACGCCCCCCACATGATCTCCGCCCTCATCGTCGACGACGAAAAAAAGAACCACGAATGCCTTTCAAAATTGCTGGAAGAATATTGTCCGACAGTAAAAGTTGTAGGCCAGGTTTCATCAGTCGATGAAGCACTCGATTTCATTTCCAAAAACAAGCCGCAATTGGTGTTTCTTGATGTAGAAATGCCGAATGGCACAGGCTTCGATTTATTGAGAAGAGTCCCTGCAATCGATTTCAAAATTATTTTCGTCACAGCTCATGCGCATTATGCGATCAAAGCCATTCGTTTTTCTGCAGTCGATTACATCTTAAAACCGATCGATACGGATGACTTAGTGCGCGCAGTAGAAAAAGTTTCGAATGAACTGGAAGAGAACGGTCCATCGCAATACCATGCACTTTTAGAAAACCTCAATACCACATCGACATACAAAATTGCCATTCCGGTAAAAGACGGTTATGCATTTTTATTACCGGAAGAGATCATTCGCCTTCATGCCGACGGAGCCTACACACACATCCACACCGCCCTTGAAAAATTTACCGGAACAAAGAACATCAAAGAGTACGAAGACCTTTTGCACGAATACGGTTTTTTCCGTTCACACAATTCGCACCTGATCAATCTGAAACATGTAAAACGTTTCAGTCGTCTGGATGGATATTTTGTTCATATGAGTGATAACTCAGTTGCAGAGATTTCAAGAAGGAAGAAGGAAGAGTTTATTGGGATGATGACGAAGAAGGCGATATCTTGAAAAACAAGATTCGTAATTCGAAATCAGAATTTGAAGGTAGATTTAAAAGAAACGTATGTCAGATCTTTACCTTTTCCGGTTTCTTTAAGAAAACCTCCAACATTGAAATAGGATGCATCACAGTAGAATGTGAAGTTTTCAGATTGCTGATATGAAGTTTCTAATACAAAGAAAGTTCCCATATACATCGAGTTTGAATTGGATGTAGTTTCAGGTTGAGGTCTTACCATTGTCATAAATGGAGAATACAAACCATCCTGATTGCTATTTATTTGTAAAAAGAAAACTTGTGTCAGTATATTGAGTTTTGGAACCGGAGTTATTTTAAAGTAAGGATTTATGCTGATCAAGTTAGCAGAACCCAATGGAATAGCCAAACCATATGCAGGTTTTGCATACAGTAAATTGTATGTATTTAATTTTTTATCAAAATTATTTTTGTCGCCCGAACTGATATTAGCAGCCAAGCCAATTCTGGCTTTCTTTTTTTGCAAGATCGTTATATTGAGATCGGCAAATACATTATAAGCATCAATCGATAGCGAATTGAATTGACCTGCTTGATATGTTCCTTCTATTTCGAAATTAAATTTCTTCAAATCAGAATACAACCGAAACCCAACTGTTTGTCTGTTCTCCAGACCTGAGTTGTGCTTGTATTTCCTTTGTTCTGATTGGAAATTTAATCCGTAAAAATCCAATCCAATCCTTTTTTCAGGTAAAAGCCAGTTGCTGTAAAATCCAAAGGACCTTTCTTTTCCAAACTCATCATCAAAAATGAATTTTTTGGAAATTGTTTTGGAGAGAGCAAAGAAATCCATTGTGCCGTTTTTGAATACTTTTTTTACAAGCATTCCATCGAAAGTTTGCCGGGTATTCGGGCCCTCCCTTACTGTGAAGATCCTATGATTTCCGTAAAAGACCTCTTGTCTGCCTATTCTGATTTTCCATTTGTTAAACAGGAATTCTGAAAAAGCCTGATGTACGCTCAAATGATTCACATCTATTTCCGGAGACGGTGGATTCACATTCATGAACTGAAGAGTATTGTTCATTTGAATAAAAAAGCGAAAATGATTTCCTGATTCTATGTTAGCGTGAAACATCAGACGATGATTAAGCTGGTGGGCGTTAATGCTTGAAAATTTCGATGGCAGATCTCCGAAATTAATGTTATGGTACAATTGGAGTTGCTCTCTGATTTCTCCGCCAAATGAAATGAAATTATTTTCGCCGAACTCGATATATTTTAAACGATTAAAACCTTTTTTCAGGCTATCTTCCTTGATGAAAGCAAAGTTGTCGTTATACCTCAGAAGACCAATGGCGGACTGAGCATTAGTATAATTTACAATGGTTATAAAAACAATTGTAAATCTGTAAAATGTGCCTGCAAAATGTTTCATTTCAAATTACTTTTATTATAGTTCATCCTATTCTTTCAATAAGAATTCTTCAATAATCATTTTCTTGCTGAGAGTCATTCCGGCATGTGTACCCATAGCGACTGCGTTTGCGACAGTCCTTGATTTGGTAGCGTTATCGCCAATTGCAAAGACATCCTTAATGGTTGTTTCATGGAATTGATCTGTTTTAATATAACCTTCCTCTGTTAATTCGCACCCTAGTGTTTCAGGAATTTTGCAATGTTGCTCGAAGGGTGAGGGTGCATAAATTGCATCAATGGGCAATACAGAACCGTCCTGGAATAAAATCCTATTTACATAACCATTGCTGTGATCAATTCGCTCGATTTTACTCTCAATTATTTTAATATGATGTGTATGAAATTTATTTTTATGATCGGTTGTGAATGAAGAGTCGCCATTGGTAAAAATGGTAAGATCATTTGTCCAATTCGAAATAAGTTTCGCAAATTCGAAGCCTGCGACTCCGTTTCCAAAAATTCCCGTTCTTTTATTTCGGATCTCGTAACCATGACAATAGGGGCAATGCAGGACGGAAATGCCCCAGCATTCGGAAAAACCCTTTATTGGAGGTAATATATCTTTAATACCGGTAGCGAAAATCAATTTCTTTGTTTCAAAAATTTCACCACTGGCAACATGGATTTTAAATCCATTCAATGTTCTTTCGCCATTGATTGCAGTATCTTTTAGTAAAGAGACAGATTCATAATTACTTACTTGCCGTTTAGCAAGTGTGGTTATTTCAACAGGCGTTTTGCCGTCATTCGTTAGAAAATTATGTGAATGTGGTGTTTGGTGATTGCATGGCTTACCATTGTCGATGATCAATGTTTTTATCAAAGCTCTTCCAAGAGACATTGCGGCTGCTAAACCTGCATAGCTTCCGCCTATTATTATTACATCAAAATATTTGTTATCAGTCATTGAATTGTATTTTAAAATTGGTGATGGGGAATATGGCAATAAAGAAAATGCAACAGCTTTTCCTCCTAATTGAATAAATTCTCTTCTAGACAAAGAAGCCATAGGACATTAATATTAATTAATTTGAAATTTTATTTTTCGTGTTTATTATTCTTAAGAACGATTCCACTAAAGGAACTCCTACAAACATTACCCATGGGACTAAAGCGATCGTAAGTACAAAGGTTCTTTGATATAAGGGTAGTTCCGATAATGACCTGCCAAACAGAAAAAGAAATAGTGTAATGGACGGATAAATTACAATCCAAATTTTGAGTGAGGCAATCAGTTTCATTTTTGTTTTCATGGTATTTAATTTTAATCAATAACGATTATTTATTTTCTTGTAAAAGTAATTCCAGGAAAATGCTTTGAGATAGGACAAACGTTTAGAAGAATAGTATATAATTGAAAATTACCCGGTGATTTCTTTTTTCTTATTTTATTAGTTCGCTGTCGATATTAGAAATTGATGTAAAAAAGACTCTTTTTTAAAAACTTCAATTTTCTACAATTCAACTTTACAATTGTCCTGTCGCAAGGTTTATCCGGCAAATACTTTTGCATCATAAATAACCCCTAAAAACAAAAACAAATGAAAACACTTAAAACAATCAAAACAGCATTGGTATTAGGAATGGTATTCCTTAGCACAACAACATTCGGACAAACAGACACAACAATTTCCGAAAAAACTCAAAACAAAAAAAGATCAGCACAAACTCATTTAGATGTCATGGTACAAATGACCACTTCTAATCTGAATTATGGGAGCGCTGAAAGTAGTCTGGCCGACTATAAAAAATCTCTTCGTGGACTTCAAGCCGGATTTTCATTTCAGGCAGGTGTAACGCCAAATTTCTCGGTGGTGTCTGAACTGTATTACATGAGAAAAGGTGGATCATTAAAGGCAAATAATCCTTTGGACGTAGGCGAATCGACGATCAAGATCAACTCCATTGAACTACCGATGTTGGCACGTTTACATATAGGAAGACTTTATTTAAACGCCGGGCCTTCTATTGCTTACAATTTCAGTGGAAGCAGAAAATTCAGTGATGAAACATCACAACTCAACTTCTCCAATTCGATTGACGGTTTCAAAAGATGGGATGCAAGTGTACAAGTTGGCGGAGGGTTTTCTATACCAACGAAAAAGAAAACCATTACACTCGATGTAAGATATGTACATGGCTTATCAGACATAGCCAATGCCGGCGAAATTAAAACAAGATCCGTAATGGTAAGTGTACGTGTTTCTAAACCATGGAAAACAAATCCATTTGCGAAAAAACAATTTAAGCAAGGAGTCAATTAATCGTACTATATATTTTAACTGAAATATAAAAACCCATGCATACTGCAAAAACTATCGACCTGGGCTTAGAAGCTGCATCGAAATTAAAACCTATGAGTTCAGTGAGAAAGACAGCTTTCTTTGCCGGACTTATTTATATTCTCACATTTATTTCTGTACCCACTCTAAGTTTGTATCAACCCATTCACGATCCGAATTATGTTCTTGGAGCGGGACCAGACAAACCTGTTATTATCGGCGGACTTCTTGAAATTATTGTTGCCCTTTCCGGAATTGCAACCGCTATAATATTGTATCCTGTTTTAAAACGCCAAGGTGAGCGATTAGCCTTAGGCCTCGTTGCAGCAAGAGTGCTGGAAGCAAGTACAATCTTTTTGGGGGTCGCTTTCTTACTCTCGGCCGTAACCCTGAGGCAAGAAAGTGCAGGTCCGGATGCTTTGGTAATCAGTCGTACACTCGTTATATTGTATGATCGCATCTTTACACTCGGACAATCGTTCATTCCTGCAATAGATGATCTGCTCCTGGGGATTTTACTGTATAAATCGCGCTTAGTACCACGTGCACTTTCCTTGATCGGAATTATCGGCGCTTTCCCTCTGATAGCAGGTTTCCTGGGAGTACTGTTCGGTTATATTGAGTTTCGTTCAGAATTATCAATGATATCTGCAATAATGGTTGCTATCTTCGAATTTTCTTTAGGTATTTACCTGGTTGTTCGTGGCTTCAAGCCGTCAGCAATTACAGCCGGGATGTAAATTTAAAAAGGAATATTCCAAAACATCAATGAGAAAAATATTTCTTAATAAATCAGGCAAGATGAGAAGTATCTGGTGGATACCGGTATTCTTTATCTTGCTTGCTTTATTTTTGTTTCCGATAATAATAGTTGCGGAAAAGCAATCTGTTCCGGTTCCGGTATTTATACAGGCATTACTTATTTTGCTTGTAACAGTTATCTGTCAGTTTTTAAGAAGAGAAGAGGTAACTGAAATTACCGGAAAGATCAATTTCACTTTATTAAATCAATTTCAGAAAGGAATCATTGCAGGTGCAATCTTAATGATTGCACCTGCTTTGTTAATGACAATTTCAGGAATGGTAATCTGGGAGATAAATGATTTTTCTTTTTCAACTATTGTATATGGTATTTCTGCAGCATTCAGTATTGCTATAGCTGAAGAGTTTTTATTTCGCGGATTTATTTTTAAGAGACTTATAGAATCCATCGGTGTATGGCCGACGCAAATTATTATTTCAGGGTTATTTCTTTTAACTCATCTTAATAATCCGGGCATGGCTGAATCAGTTAAGTGGGTTGCTTCTCTGAATATATTTTTAGCATCTATGTTATTCGGTTTAACATATATTCGAACAAGTAGTCTGGCATTCCCGATAGGCTTACATTTCATGGCGAACTGGACACAGGGAACGCTCCTTGGCTTTGGTGTCAGTGGAAATCATGAAGAGAGTTTAATGAAACCGGAATTTTTGCAAGCACCTGATCTTCTTACAGGTGGCATATTTGGTTTGGAAGCAAGTCTATTTGGGCTTGCGACTTTAATAATTATGATCGTACTGTTTTATATTTATTTACCTGATCAGAATTAATTTCAATTGAACATAAATATAATAATTAAGCCCGGATGAGTAGTCCGGGCTTAATTATTTGAAACGAAAGTGATTCTTTAGTAAGGTTTAATGATCTGACCTGTGTTAGCGCCAAATAAAGATTTGCGGAAACCATATTCCAGTTGAAGCATAGTAACCGGGATATCGCCGGGAAAGAAAGGAAAATACTGTGGGGAGTTTTCAATTACTGTAGGACTTACTGCATTGATACGTACTCCATTTTCCAGTTCAATGGCAGCTGCTCTTACAAAACCTTCCACAGCACCATTAGCAGCAGATGCATTGGCAAAATTCTTCTGTGGCTCATGTGTCAGAGCACCTGTGATCAATGTAAATGAGCCTTTTGGTTTAATGTATTTCTGCCCGATCAAAACAAGATTGATCTGTCCCATCATTTTCCCTTCAACACCTTTCCGGAATTCCTTGTCTGTAAGTTTCGCCCATGGACCGACAAAAGTAGGACCTGCTGTTGAAATAAGAGCATCAAATGCTCCGATCTGCTTGTACATGTTGTCAATTGATTCCGGGGAAGTGATATCCACTTTCACTTCGCAACCGTTAGTTGCGGCGGTGACAACTTCATGTTCTTTGGCAAATGCATTTGTCAGATGCTTACCCATAGTGCCTGATGCACCAACGATGATAATTTTCATTTGTATAATTTTTATTTTTTAATTACACAAAAGTAAATCCACTGCAAGCGTTATAAATAGGATTAAGGTGTAGTAGTGCAGGACTTATTTAAAATTATTTCTGAATTCCTGTGGTGACTGACCAGTGTGTTTCTTAAAGAACCGGATAAAATAAGAAGGGTCTTCAAAGCCAAGTTGATCAGCTATATCTTTTATCTGATTGGGTGTTGCTAAAAGATATCTTTTCGTTTCAAGTAAAATATGTTCATTGATCATTTCAGAAGCTGTTTTTCCTATTGAAGATTTTGTTATTTCATTCAATTGATAAGGAGAGAGGTTCATCATGTCGGTATAGTTGGCAACTTGTTTGTTAGTTGCAATGTGCTTCTCAAGTAATTCCAAAAACTCCTCAAACCGTTCCTGGGAATATGAATTGGCGGGCAAAGTAGATTCTTTTGGATTTGAACTTTCACGCATAAATTCAATAAAAAAGATATCGAGACTGGATTTAATAATGTATTCAAAACCTTCTTCCCGTGCATTAAATTCTTCCAGCATAGAATTCAGAAGCACCTGAAGTTTATTGAAGCGGTTAACTTCAAGTTTGCAATAATTTTTCGTGCTGACTTTCCTTAATCTTAACCTGGATGACTTTTCTTTAGGGTGATAAAATTCAGAGTTGAACTCCACGAGAAATCCTTTACTACCGGCATTTAATTCAAGTTGGTGTACTTGTCCGGGTCGCAAGAAAAAGGCAGTGTTATCCGCTACTTTATAAGGTGTGAAATCGATTTCATGATTTCCTTCGCCTTTTTCAATAACAAGAATAAAAAAGAAGTCATGTCTGTGAAGATCATGAACCAGATTTTTGTCACCTACGATTTCTTCTACTGTTCGAATTTTAAATTGTTCTGAAACAGACAATTCCTGCAAAGGCGAGCCAAGTTGTCTTATCGGTATTTTTTTCAAAGCAGTGCG
>JBMQEM010000178.1:0-14565 GCA_049363815.1 Bacteroidota bacterium | reverse complement strand
CAGATATTGATTGTACCCCATCGTCAATTCCGGGAATCAGATGACTATGAATGTCAGTATGAAAAACAGAAAGATCGGTTAATGCAGGATAATTTTCTTCTTTTTTCTTTGATCCGAAGATAGACTTGAAAATTGACATGCTATTTGGTATTAACTCCGGAAGTGCGGAACCATGCAAATGTACGCTTTAATCCTTCTTCTGCGCGAACCGTTGGTTCGTACCCCAGGTATTCTTTTGCTTTATTAATATTTGCCAGAGAGTCACGGATATCGCCGGGACGGGTTTCCCTGTGGGTTGGCTTGAGATTTGAATCCGTTAATTTAGCGATCAAACGGAAAAGTTCATTTACAGAGATTCTTTCGCCAACGGCAACATTGTAAACTTGATTTAATGCTGCTTCATTTTTTGTCAGCATTGCACGGACGTTTGCCTGAACTGCATTTTCAACATATGTAAAATCGCGGGTCTGTTCTCCGTCACCATCGATCAATGGTGATTTGTGATCAAGAACTGCCTGCATAAAAAGTGGAATAACAGCTGCATATGCACCTTCCGGACTTTGATTCGGACCGAAGACATTGAAATACCTTAATCCAATGATGCGCATCTTATAAGTCGAAGCAAATACGCTTGCGTATAGTTCATTGGTTTTTTTACTCACTGCATATGGCGAAAGCGGATTGCCCGTTTCAGCTTCTATTTTTGGAAGCACAGGATGGTCACCATACACTGATGATGAACTTGCATATACAAATTGTTTGACACCTGCATCACGCGCTGCGACAAGCATATTCAAAAAACCGGTTGCATTGATGGAATGTGTTGCGATCGGATCTTTTACAGACCGTGGTACAGAACCTAAGGCTGCCTGATGTGAAACGAAATGAATGCCTTCACAAGCCCGATGACAGGTTGCAAGGTCACGTATGTCCCCTTCTATGAATTCAAAATTTGGCAGGCCAATAAATTTTTCAATGTTAATACGGGAACTGGTTAACAGATTGTCAAGTACACGAACTTTTCCGGCATTATTTCCAATCAGGTATTCCACAAGATTTGATCCGATAAATCCGGAACCACCTGTGATCAGGAATGAATAACCCTTCAGATCTTCGGTATGAAATTTATTTGTCATGTATCTTTTTGTTCAATTTATTATCTCGCAACATATTGCTGCTCGTAAAATTTCAGGTACTCTCCAGATGTAACATTTTTCAGCCATTCTTCATTACTGAGGTACCAGTCAACTGTCTTTTCCAGACCTTCCTCAAACTTCAGTGAAGGTTTCCAGCCCAGTTCTTTCTGCAGTTTTGAAGAGTCAATTGCATAACGCATATCATGACCTGCACGGTCTTTTACATAAGTTATCAAAGATGCACTTGTCCCAGGTTTGCGGTCAAGTTTTTTATCCATGATCTTACACAATAACTGAATAAGGTCAATGTTTTTCCATTCGTTGTTACCACCAATGTTATACGTCTCACCGGTCTTCGCTTTGTGAAAAATAGTGTCAATAGCCACAGCATGATCTTCAACAAATAACCAGTCACGGATATTTTCGCCTTTCCCGTAAATTGGGATCGGTTTCATATTCTTGATGTTGTTGATAGAAAGTGGAATTAGTTTTTCCGGGAAATGAAAAGAGCCGTAGTTATTAGAGCAGTTTGAAATTACCACCGGTAATTTGTAAGTATCATAATAAGCCCGTACAAAATGATCTGAACTTGCTTTTGAAGCAGAGTAGGGACTATGCGGATCATATGGTGTATTTTCAGTAAACAGACCTGTTTCTCCAAGGGTTCCATACACTTCATCAGTAGAAACATGGTAGAAAAGGTTTTTTCCTGAACTGAAGTCTCCCCATACTTTTCGTGCAGCATTCAATAGATTGACTGTGCCGACAACATTGGTCATTACAAATTCAGTCGGATTGGTAATGCTTCTGTCTACATGCGATTCAGCAGCAAGATGTATAACAGCATTGATCTTTTCTTCTTCAAAAATCTTATTGATCAATTCTCCGTCAACAATATCACCTTTTATGAACTTGTAGTTTGGCTTTGAACTTATATCGGTAAGGTTTGCAAGATTCCCTGCATACGTCAGCTTGTCAAGATTGACGATCCGATAATCCGGATATTTATTTACAAATAAACGGACAACATGTGAACCAATAAATCCGGCTCCACCTGTGATAAGAATTGTTTTATCGAAATTTTTATTCATTGATATGTTTTTCCCAGGCCCAGGCAGATCGAACTATATCTTCCAGACTCAATTCGGTTTTCCAGTTCAATCCTTTAAAAGCCTTGGTAGTGTCGGCATAAACTTTTTCCACATCTCCCGGTCGTCGGGATCCTAATTTGTAATTTAATTTTTGACCCGTAACTCTTTCAAAAGTCCGGATCACTTCCAGTACGGTATTTCCGTTTCCGGAACCCAGGTTGTAAATTTCAAATTTCGAAGGATTTTTCTTCTTGATCAACAATTCAATTGCTGAAATATGCGCCTTTGCAATATCAACCACATGTATGTAATCCCGTACACATGTACCGTCTTTTGTATTATAATCACTGCCAAACACAGTAGTGGATTCACGTTTTCCAATTGCCGTCTGTGTGATCACAGGAACCAGATTACTTGGCGGCTGCCATGGATATTCACCAATAAGTGCAGATTCGTGAGCACCGGCTGGATTGAAATATCTTAAGGCAATTCCATTGAATTCAGAAACCCTCACCGTTTCGGCCATGATCTCTTCACCGATTTGTTTTGTGTTTCCATAAGGTGATTCAGCCTTTGATAAAGGAGTCGTTTCACAAACCGGTAATTCCTGCGTTTGTCCGTAAACGGAACATGAGGATGAGAAAACAAAATTGTCAAGCTTCAGTTCGTTGTAGACCTCCAGTAAATTGATCAATGAAAGAAGGTTATTCCTGTAATACTTCAGTGGTTGTTCCACAGATTCTCCTACAGCTTTGAAGGCTGCAAAATGTATTGTAGCAGCAATAGAATGTTCTTTGAAGATCGCGCGGACACTTTCTTTGTCACAAATATCGGCTTCAACAAAAATAAGCTTCTGTCCGGTGATCTTTTCGATTGCACCAAGGACTTCCTTGCGGCTATTGCTGAAGTTGTCAGCTATAACAGGAGTATAACCTTTGTTGATCAGTTCAACAACGGTATGGGATCCGATATAGCCGGTGCCACCGGTAACAAGTATTTTCATTTTATAAACTCCAGTAATGAGTCTTTGAAAATTTTCCTTTGTAAATTCCTTTTATATCAATGATGAGGCCGTCTTTCCCAAGAACCTTAGAAAACCACGCTTCATCGAAATCTTTATATTCAGTATGATTGACAGCAATGATCACTGCGTCATATTCGCTTCCGATTTTTTCAGTCAGTTCGAATCCGTATTCAGATTTAAGCTCTGCACTGTTTGCTCTCGGATCACTTACCTCTACGGTTACACCGTATGAGATCAATTCTTTTACCACATCGGCAACCTTGGAATTTCTAATGTCTTCAACATTTTCTTTGAAGGTAGCACCAAGCACCAGTACTCTTGATTTCGAAACATCTTTGCCTAAAGCAATGATCTTCTTTACCGTTTGTTTGGCAACATAAAATCCCATGCTGTCATTCACATAACGGCCACTGTTTATCACTTGTGCATGATAACCCAGTTCCTGAGCTTTGTAAGTTAGATAATACGGATCTACACCAATACAATGTCCACCAACCAGACCGGGCTGGAAGCGAATGAAATTCCATTTTGTTCCGGCTGCTTCAAGTACATCGTATGTATTGATCCCCATTTTATTGAAAATGATACTCAGCTCATTCATCAATGCAATGTTTACATCGCGTTGCGTATTCTCAATGATCTTTGCTGCTTCTGCAACCCTGATCGATGAAGCACGGTGTACGCCGGCTTTAACTATGATCTGATATGTTTCTGCAATTTCATTGAGTGCTTCTGCATCACAGCCTGAAACAACTTTCAGGATCTTTGTAATAGTATGTTCTGTATCACCCGGATTGATCCTTTCAGGTGAATAACCGATCTTAAAATCTGTTTTACATTTCAATCCGGAAAGTTCCTCCAGGATAGGTAAGCAATCTTCTTCAGTACATCCAGGATAAACAGTTGATTCATAAACAACGTAGTCGCCTTTTTTCAAAACCTTTCCGATAGATTTTGTTGCACTTAAAAGTGGCTTGAGGTCGGGAAGGTTGTGTTCATCTATTGGTGTTGGAACGGTGACTATGAAGAATGAAGCTTCTTTTAATTTGTCAAGGGAAGATGTGAATTCAATTGACCTGTTCTTAAACTGATCAGATGATAATTCTCCACTTGGGTCAATGCCTTTACGCATTTTGTCAAGACGTTCTTCATTGATGTCGAAACCAATTACATCAATCTTACTTGCAAATTCGAGAGCAATTGGTAAACCTACATAGCCTAATCCAAGGACAGCAAGTTTTTTCTTTTTTTGTACTAATTCCTGATGCATGAAAAAAAACGGGTATTAATTCGATTTAAGTAACGAAGCCGGACGAAGTGAATAGATGCGTTCAATGATATCGACCACTTTCAATCCTTCAAGTGCATTTGTTGTAACTGTTGTTCTGCCTTTCAATGTATTCACCACATTTTCTATGATGTAATGATGATTGGCAGCAGAACCTTTGTAATTTCCATAATCGTTCGCCGGGTTAACGGGAGCCAGTTGTGGCATTTTGTAATTTTCAATATGGCAGTATTCAACTTCATTCATATATTGACCACCGATCTTTACACTTCCTTTTTCTCCGATGATAGTGATACTGCTTTCAAGATTTGAATCCCAGACAGCAGTAGAGTAGTTGATGCAACCTAATCCGCCATTGACGAAATTAAAATTCACCATACCAGAATCTTCGAATGCAGTTGTTTTCTTATGTGTGAAGTCGCTGAATTTTGCATTGATGTTTGTAATGTCACCGAATAACCAGTACATTATGTCAATGAAATGTGAGAACTGTGTAAACAATGTTCCCCCATCAAGATCTGAAGTTCCTTTCCAGTTCTTTCCATTGTAGTAACGTTCGTCACGATTCCAATAGCAATTCAGCTGAACAAGAAAGATCTCGCCGATCACCTTACTTTCGATCACTTCTTTTATCCAGAGTGATGGAGGTGAATAACGATTCTGCATGACGCAAAAAATGTGCTTGGAAACCTGTAATCCTTTGAAGATAATTTTTTCGCAATCTGCCACATTCAATGCCATTGGTTTTTCAATGACAACATGCTTCTTCCGGTCAAGAGCCTTTAGAGTATGTTCTGCATGCAGACCATTCGGAGTACAAATGCTGATCACATCAAAGTCAATTCCTGAATCCAGCATAGCGTCTACCGAATTGAAGAATGGAACTTCCAGATCTTTTAATCCGAGAGTTTCCATGGGTTTGATGTCGCACATGGCGGCAAGTTCAACTTCCGGATTTCGCCGGATCATTTCTGCATGACGTTTGCCAATGTGACCGGCGCCGATAATTCCGAAACGTATTTTCTTGTCTGGACTCATAAATTATTTTACACGACGAACCTTATTTCCTGTCAACAAATATTCTTGTTTGCTTTCCGGACACACAGCTGTACTATTTGCATCGAACTTAAGTTTATGTCCGTATTCGCTCATCCATCCTGTCTGTTTTGCCGGATTGCCGATCACAAGTGCATAAGCAGGTACATCTTTAGTAACTACTGCACCTGCGCCGATGAAAGCATATTCACCAATGTTATGTCCGCAAACGATGGTTGCATTAGCTCCTATCGTCGCACCTTTACCAACATTGGTTTTCAAATATTGATTTCTTCTTACTATTGCTGAACGGGGATTGTTGACATTTGTAAAAACCATGCTTGGTCCAAGAAAGACATCGTCTTCGCAAGTAACACCGGTAAAAATTGAAACATTGTTCTGCACTTTTACATTTTTCCCAAGAACAACATCCGGTGATATGACAACGTTTTGTCCGATGTTACAATTTTCACCGATCTGACAATTGCTCATAATATGACTAAAGTGCCAGATCTTAGAACCATCTCCGATTTTTGCGCCTTCATCAATGATTGCTGAAGGATGTACAAAATAGCTGTTTTCCATAGATCTTAAAGAATTCGATTTTGCACGAATATACGAATGTCTGCCTGATTATTCAGGGGAAAATCAGGAAAAACGGTGAGCGGAATTGTATAATTCTTCTTTAGACAGACCTTTGAAATATTCATAGGTCCTTCGAAGGCCTTCAGCGCGGTGAACCTTTGGTTCCCAGCCTAATACAGTTCGTGCCCGGGTAATGTCAGGTTGTCGCTGCTTGGGGTCATCCTGAGGTAACGGCTTTGAAATGATCTTTTGATCAGTGCCTGTCAATTTTATGATTTCACGGGCAAAATCCATTATCGTGATCTCATCCGGGTTCCCGATGTTTACCGGGTATTGATAGTCGCTTAGAAGTAAACGGTAAATCCCTTCTACCAGGTCGTCAACATAACAAAAAGAACGGGTCTGGCTTCCATCTCCAAATACTGTCAGATCTTCGCCTCGTAATGCTTGCCCGATGAATGCCGGCAATACTCTTCCGTCGTTGAGACGCATTCTTGGTCCATATGTATTAAAAATACGGACGATCCGGGTTTCTAAATTATGGTAGGTATGATATGCCATTGTAATGGCTTCCTGAAATCTTTTTGCTTCATCGTAAACTCCACGCGGTCCGATCGGATTTACATTTCCCCAATAATCTTCCTTTTGCGGATGAACCAGTGGATCACCGTATACTTCTGAAGTTGATGCAACCAATATTCTTGCGCCTTTTGCTTTTGCCAACCCCAGAAGATTATGAGTGCCAAGAGAACTTACCTTCAATGTCTGAATTGGAATTTTCAGATAATCGATCGGACTTGCCGGAGAAGCAAAATGGAGGATATAGTCAAGGTCACCGGGAACATGAACATACTTTGAAACATCATGATTGAAAAATTCAAATTCTTTTAACTTGAAAAGATGTTCAATATTTTTCAGATCACCAGTGATGAGATTGTCCATGCCAATTACATCGTAGCCTTCTTTGATAAACCGGTCACATAAATGCGATCCTAAAAATCCGGCTGCTCCTGTGATCAGGATTTTTTTATTTTTCATTTCAATCGGTCAGTTAATTTTATTTCTTCCAACACTGTAATAAGTGAATCCGAGATCTTTCATTTGTTGAAGATCATATAAATTTCTTCCGTCAAATATCAGTTTGTTGCGAAGTGCTTTCTCAATTTTTTCAAATTCCGGAGTTCTGAATACGGACCATTCTGTTGCTATCAATAACATATCGGCATCTGTCAGGATCTCATATGGATCTTTTCCATATGAAATTTTATCTCCAAGAATTGCTTTTACGTTTTTCATTGCTTCAGGATCATATGCACTGACAGATGCTCCCAGTTTCAGTAATTCTTCAATTATATAAAGTGATGGTGCTTCCCGGATATCATCAGTATCTGGTTTGAATGCTAGTCCCCACAATGCAACTTTTTTACCTTTCAGATTGTTTCCGAAATGAGTTTTGATTTTCTCAATAATAGAAACCTTCTGCTTCTCATTTACATCCATTACAGATTTAAGGATAGAGAATGGGTAGTCATGTTCTTCTGCAGTATGGCGCAAGGCCATTACATCTTTCGGAAAACAACTTCCGCCATAACCGATACCTGCAAAAAGAAAACGTTTTCCTATTCTTTCATCAGTACCAATACCGATTCTAACTGAATCAACATTAGCGCCTACTCGTTCGCAAAGGTTTGCAATTTCATTCATGAAAGTGATCTTCGTCGCAAGAAATGCATTGGCAGCATATTTTGTCAGTTCAGCAGATCTTTCATCCATGAAATAGACAGGATTTCCCTGACGAACAAATGGACCATACAATTCAGTCATTGTTTTTTTTGCCCGATCAGACTGCGTTCCTATGACTACTCGGTCCGGTTTCATGAAATCATCGACAGCAAACCCTTCCCTTAAAAATTCCGGATTTGATACGACATCAAAATCCACAGTGCAGTTTTTGGAGATCGTTTCACGGACCTTTTCAGCTGTTCCTACGGGTACCGTGCTTTTATTGATGACAATAGTATATTTTGTAAGTAGATGACCCAGTTGTTCTGCTACCTGGAGAATATACTTAAGATCGGCAGAACCATTTTCTCCGGGTGGTGTTGGTAAGGCAAGAAAAATAACTTTTGCGTCTTCAATTCCTTTTTTAAGATCAGTAGTAAAATGCAAACGGCCCTGTTCAATATTTCTTTCAAAAAGCAGATCCAGGTGTGGTTCGTAAATTGGAATTTCACCTTTCTGCATCCGTTCCACCTTCGCTTTGTCAATGTCAATACATGTTACCTGGTTACCTGTTTCGGCAAAACATGTTCCTGTTACCAATCCAACGTAGCCTGTACCTACTACTGCTATTTTCATAAAACTATTTTATAGATTAGGAATTAAAAATGGGTTTCGGTCATTTTTCATTATTGAAAAATCCCAGAACATTTTTTGTAATGTAAGAAAGAGTCTCTTCATTCATTTCTGTATGTATGGGAAGTGCAATTACACTTGCGCATAATTTTTCTGTCACAGGGAAATCACCTTCTTTATATCTTGGATCTCGATATGCTTTTTGTAAATGTAATGGAACCGGATAGTAGATCATTGCAGGAATTTCTTTCGATGCAAGATATTCGCGGAGCTTATCGCGGTTTGCATCTTTCAGTACCAGAGTATACTGATGAAAAACGTGGTTAGATAATTTTGTACGTTCAGGTGTTACGATGTTCTTATGATTGGCAAATGCCTTATCGTAATAATCAGCTACGCTTCTTCTTGCAGCAGCATATTCATCGAGGTGACGAAGTTTAATTCTTAACACCGCTGCCTGGATACTGTCCAGTCTGGAGTTGACCCCAATTTCATCATGATAATATTGGACAGACTGGCCATGGTTTGCAATCATTCTTATCTTTTTTGCAATTGCATCGTCGTTCGTAAAAATCGCTCCTCCATCTCCATAACAACCCAGGTTTTTGGACGGGAAAAATGAAGTTGCTCCAATATGTCCGATCGTACCTGCTTTCTGTGTTTTGCCGGACTTAGAATGAAAATCTGCTCCAATGGCTTGCGCATTGTCTTCTATCACATAAAGGTTGTGCTTTTTTGCAATGTCCATGATAGCATCCATGTCTGCAACCTGACCAAACAGATGTACAGGTACAATGATTTTTGTTTTTGGTGTGATGGCCGCCTCAATCGCCTTCGGATCAATTAAAAAAGTTCCGGGAAGAACATCGACCAGTACCGGTTTCAATTTTAATAATGCGATCACTTCAGCAGTAGCTACATAAGTAAAATTTGCCGTGATCACTTCATCACCGGGTTCCAGATTCAAAGCCATCATAGCGATCTGAAGTGCATCGGTTCCATTGGCACATGGGATCACATGCTTTACATTCAGATAGGCTTCCAACTCAGATTGAAAAGACTTGACTTCAGGACCATTAATAAACATACAAGAACGGATCGTGCCTAAAACTGCTGCATCAACTTCTGCCTGTATCTTTTCATACTGACCTGCAAGGTCAACCATTTGTATCTTTTTCATTTACGAATATTGTGAATGCGAATATAGAGGATTTTCTTCGATGTGGGTAGTTGATATCTATCATTAAAGCCCGTCTGTATTTAATGTCATCTGAGTAAGTCAAAAAGTTGAATATCAGATATGTTATAAAACATTTGATGGTTTTCATCTGCCGCTAAATTATATCTGCTAACCGAAATTCCGGTTGAAAGTTTTTACTGCAGAATATAGCAGACAGATGTGCTTAGTGATGTTTTCCAATACTTCTAAAATTAGTACTGATCCGGACCGGCCGATTGAAAAAAAATTCAGGAGCCGGATTATTGGCAGTGAAGTCGTTCATGGATCGAGACATTCAAGCACAGAAATTTCTCATAGGTGTTGATTCAGCTTTGGATCCAGTTGTTTCATCTGCAAAAATTATTGTAAATAATTTAAAATCAATAGTATACTGCATTTTAACCTGAAAATCTGTTTCTCTGTTTGATTGTTTGTTTAGAATAAAACAGAGGCCAGCGCTTGCATCATGTGAACCTTCAATTTTACCAAAAACTTAGAAAGGAAAATATATCTTTGCCATTGAATAAAATCGATTATGGCAAAAAGTAAATTCAAGAAAGAACATTATCTGAAATGGTACGAAAGTATGTTGCTGATGCGCAAGTTTGAAGAGCGCGCAGGTCAACTCTACGGAATGCAAAAGATAAAAGGATTTTGTCACTTATATATCGGACAAGAGGCTGTCGTTGCAGGAGCGATGACTGTACTGAAGCCGGAAGATAATATGATAACGGCTTACCGTGATCATGCCCATGCATTGGCAAAAGGTGTTTCTGCCCGTGCTGTAATGGCTGAACTTTATGGGAAAGCAACAGGATGCTCCAAGGGTAAAGGTGGATCTATGCATATGTTCGATGCGAAAGCTAAATTTTTCGGCGGACATGGTATTGTTGGCGGACAGATTCCTTTGGGTGCCGGAATTGCATTTGCAGATAAATTCAATGGCAATAAAAATGTAACGGTTTGTTACATGGGCGATGGTGCTGTGAGACAAGGTGCATTTCATGAAGCATTGAATATGGCAATGACCTGGAAACTCCCTGTGATCTTCATTATCGAGAATAACAACTACGCCATGGGTACATCGGTAGAACGTACGAGCAATGTAACCGAGCTTTACAAATTAGGATTGGGTTATAATATACCTTCTGAACCTGTGGATGGAATGGAAGTGGAAGCTGTTCATGAGGCTATGGAAAAAGCTGTGAACCATGCAAGGAACGGAAATGGTCCATCACTGCTTGAGATGAATACTTACCGCTACAAAGGACATTCAATGAGTGATCCCGCAAAATACAGAACGAAGGAAGAAGTAGAATCCTATAAAGCAAAAGACCCTGTTGAGATTGTTTTAAAAACCATTCAGGAAAATAAATTTGCTACTTCTGCTGAGATCGAGATCATCAATAATAAGGTTCGTGATGAAGTTGAAGATTGCGTAAAATTCTCTGAAGAATCTCCATACCCGGATCCGTCCGAATTATACATTGATGTGTATGTGCAGAAGGATTATCCGTACATTATGGATTAATTGAAATTGTTACAGGGTTTCAGGTTGGTTTTAAACACAGTACCTGCAATCCAGCAACCTTCAACAAATTGTTAATAGAACGTTGTCAAATTCTTGAATTAAAATTAAAAGTAATTTTTAACTAATATAAAAGATGGCCGAAATAGTCCGAATGCCGAAAATGAGTGATACGATGACAGAAGGAGTCGTAGCGAAATGGCATAAAAAAGTTGGAGATCCTGTGAAATCAGGGGAGTTGGTTGCTGAGATCGAAACTGATAAAGCAACAATGGAATTTGAATCATATCAGGAAGGTGTTTTATTATATCGTGGAGTAGAAGAAGGAAAAGCCGCGCCGGTAGATGGCATCCTGGCAATTTTAGGTAAAGCGGGAGAAGATTATAAAGATCTGCTTGCAACTGAAAGTGCAAAAAGCGCAGCACCCGCTGTCGCTGAAAAGACTGAAGTTAAGGAAGAGCCGAAACCGGCATCTGCTCCGGAAGCAAAGGCTCCTGCTGCAAAGCAGGAATCAGCTCCCGTTCAGAAAGCAGCTCCTTCCCCTGTTGCGAAAAGTGCATCGCCACTCAATGGTAACACTGACGACAGAATGAAGGCTTCGCCGCTAGCACGTCGTCTTGCAAATGAAAAAGGTGTTGACCTTTCTAAAGTAATGGGTTCCGGAGATTCCGGACGTATCGTTAAACGCGACATCGATTGGTTCAAACCCGGAATGGCAGTACAGAGTGCAAATGCATTTTCAAATGCTGTGACGGAAGAAAGTTTTGATGAGGTAGCTGTTTCGCAAATGCGTAAGACCATTGCAAAACGCCTGGCAGAAAGTAAATTTACTGCACCGCATTTTTATCTGACGATAGAGATTGACATGGATAATACGATGTCTGCAAGAGAAAGTATCAATGCTGTAACAGGATCAAAAGTTTCATTCAACGATTTCGTTGTGAAAGCCGCCGCCGCCTCATTACGTCAGCATCCGAAAGTAAATTCTTCATGGCTGGGTGATAAGATCCGCATCAATCATCACGTACATATTGGTGTGGCTGTAGCTGTGGAAGAGGGTTTGCTTGTCCCTGTTGTTCGCTTTGCCGATTCAAAAACACTACGCGAAATAAATGCAGAAGTAAAAACACTTGCTCAAAAAGCAAAAGATAAAAAATTGCAGCCTGCAGAGTGGGAGGGAAACACATTCACAATTTCCAATCTGGGAATGTTTGGCATTGATGAATTCACAGCTATCATCAATCCACCTGATGCATGTATTCTTGCTGTCGGCGGGATACAGCAAAAACCGGTTGTGAAAAATAATCAGATCGTTGTAGGTAACGTAATGAAAGTAACCTTAAGCTGTGACCACCGTGTTGTCGATGGCGCAACAGGTTCAGAATTCCTGCGGACGTTGAAAGGGTTACTGGAAAATCCGGTTGTGCTCCTAGGGCAAGCAGCAATTTAATTTTTTTTGCACGGCCCTTAAGGGCCGTGCAAAAAAAATGATTAAACACTTTTTATCAATGCAAGTCCATGGAACTAGAATATAAAAGAAAAATCGGAATTTCACCTTCATTTTCTACTTTTCCGTTCATGTCATACTTTGTGAAGTGTGCTACTTTTTTTTCTTGATCAACGACAGCTATGAGTTGCCATTGACCATTTCTATAAATAATTTCAACCTTTTGAATATGTCCAAAGCGATAAGTTACTTGTTTATAAAATTTATTAGTGTCTCGGTAGTATTTCCAAATGCCCGATTTCAATCCTTTAGTATAATTTCCTTTTGATATACAAACACTTTTTGAGACCATTGGATAAGATGGTCCTTGACTTTCAATGCAACCTTTGGTTGTCATTGTAGAGGTTAATGACAATGCAATAATTTCTGTGGCTAACGTGTCAGTTTCAGTCCACTCGCCGGTTTTCAATCCCAAAGAGTCCTTCAAATTTGGTGAAGTCAAATCTTGAGCTCCAGCAAATAAAGATGAGCATAATGCAAAAAATAATATAGAGAAATGATAATTCATATTTTTTTTAAAAAATTAATTGCGCCATTATTAAATATGATACCTGGATCTAATTTTTCCATAATCTTACCAAATATAAAATAAAACCCAAGAAAAATTATATGCTTAACTATATATCATAAAAAGAGGGGCTACCATCGGTAGCCCCTCTTTTAATAAATGAGATTCGAATCTCGTTTATTAATTACAAATTCCTAGTGAACAATAACCTTACTTGTAGAAGTCTGTTCGCCTGAAGTAATATTCAGGAAGTAGATTCCTTTTGCATAAGTTGTTACATCATATGTACGAACTGAATCCGATGCATTATTCACTTTGTCTGTCATCAGGATCTGGCCTTGCATGTCAGTCAATGTAATTATTGCATTTGCGGTTTTACCTAAATTGATATTCAGTTTCGAAGCTGTAGGATTTGGATAGATCATCATGCCGTTAGCGATCTGATTCTCTGTTAATCCAACGATGATCGTTACATCAATTGTATCTGAATTGATACAACCGTTTCCATCGATTACAGCAACGATGATCGTTCCTGATGAATCAACTTCAATCGTTTGTGTCGTCTCGCTGGTATTCCAAAGGTACTGAACAAATCCTGCACCTGCATCAAGAATAAGTGAATCGGTTACTGTTGTGTCGTTTCCAAGATTAACATTCGGTAATGCATTGACCGTTGCTGTAACTGCAGCTCTTGGTTGAGTATTACAGATATTTCCGTCTTGTGCATAGAAGATCGTCGTTGTTGAAAGATTTGGAATAGAGTAAGTGTCACCAATGAACAACAAGTTGCCACCTGTTGGTGCGTCATACCATGCAATTGTATTGGTACCCGAAGCGTTAAGGATAACACTACCTTCTCCACAACGTGATGTGCCTACACCTGCAGGAGCTCCCGGAGATACATTGATGTCAAGAGTACTTGTCGTTGTATCATTTGATGTATTCTGATCGCTGCCATATGAAGTATAACCAGTAATAGTATAAGTTCCACCAGTCGCAGTATTGATCGTGCCAATAAGAAGAACTACTGAATCACCAGGATTCAAAGGACCAACAACTGTATCAGAAAAAGAAGTAGTTAAACTGCCGGTAATAGTAACATCAACAGGAATGTTTGATGCTGCACTGGATCCAAGATTTGACACTACAACTGAAACATCAGTCGTTGCACTAGCGCAATCCTGATCAATCGGATTCAATATTGCAGTTACACCTGCATCAAATGGAAGAATAACTGTAAGACAAACTTCGTCAGTATTTGAACATCCAAATGAATTCGTAACGGTAAC
>JBMQEM010000177.1:0-14624 GCA_049363815.1 Bacteroidota bacterium | reverse complement strand
CTTGTGTTTAAAAAAATCTGAGTATGCACTTGGAACTACATACAAACACCATCCTTAATCGTCAATTTCCTATCCGCCATATCCGCCAACTCATTATTATGAGTAACGATCACAAAAGTCTGATTCATCGATTTGCGTAGATCAAAGAAAAGCTGATGTAACGATTTTGCAGAAGCTGAATCCAGATTACCGCTTGGTTCATCTGCAAAGACAACAGCAGGGGAGTTGATCAAAGCTCTGGCAACTGCAACACGTTGCTGTTCGCCACCACTTAATTCCGACGGACGATGTTCTTCACGATCTCCCAATCCAAGTTGCTGCAAAAGTGCTTTCGCCTTTTGACTAGCTTCCGATTTTGAAATTCCACCTATTAATGCCGGCATCATGATATTTTCCAAAGCAGTGAATTCCGGTAATAAATGATGCGCCTGGAAAACGAAACCGATCTTCTGATTCCTAAACTGAGCGATCTTTTTATCACGTAACTGAGTAACTTCGATTCCGTCGATTGTTAAAGTTCCATTATCTGCCGTATCTAATGTTCCTAATATATGCAGTAAGGTACTTTTTCCTGCACCTGAAGCACCGACAATGGAAACAATCTCTCCTTTATTGATTTTCAGATCAATACCTTTCAGCACCTGAAGTGAATCGTATTTTTTAAATAGGCCTTGGGCATGGATCATAGTAGACGGTTTTCCTTGCAGGTAAATATCAAGGTTTTTTGGTCAAAAAGGTCATGGGTCGAAATACAATTGGCTCTTTACTTAGATAACGATTTGAATTCTAGAAATTAAACTTTCCAGTTTCCACAACGCTAAATTCAAATAATCCGGATTACGTAGTTTTTCCAAAGTTAAAACTCACTTTCATGGACTATTTAGTTTAATTTCAGTTGTTTAGTTAAGACTAACAGGATTGACTTATATCCTTAGATACTTGACCAAAAACATGAAAAATCGCAGTGTTAGACAAAAACCTCAAGTAACCCTCACAAGACATTTACCCCCAATATGTTTGTATTAAATTTTTTCGTTAATTGCAGGTACATTTATTCACCACAAGAAAATCACCACCAAAAAAAGTGTATCATGAATGAGCAAAAAGACATGAAAAGTAATTTTTCTGCGCTCGAATTACGCATTCAAAAATTGATACATTTGCATGAGGAAGCAAAGAAACGTAATGAACAATTACTTTCTGAGATCCAAAAACTAAAGACGGAGTTGACGGACGAACATGCAAAGGTTCAACGTCTTGAAGAAGGTTATCGAAATTTAAAAGAGATCGAATCCACTTCAACCAAACAAAGTATTAGTAATATGAAAAGAAAAATTAATGATATCATCGGCGAGATAGATCGTAGTATGTCGATGATAGATGATAACCATAAGTGAATCCACCCGAATGGGAGAATTACTGTCCATAAAAGTTTCCATTGCGAACCGCACTTATCCGCTCCGTATAACTCACGAAGAGCAGGAAAAAGTATTGCAGGCCGCTGAAAATATCAATAAGCGCATCAAAGACTTTGAAGATAACTATGCTGTCAAAGACAAGCAGGATCTCTTAGCCATGAGCGCCCTTCAGTTTGCCAGTGAAGCAATGGGAGCCTCAAAGCAGGAAAAAAAAGCCAGTTCAGATCAGGAAGCAATAGAACAAATCGAATATCTCACGCTTCTTGTCGACGAATATCTTGCTCAGGAAAATTCTTCCAAATAAGGCCCGTTCTTTGAAAATATAGTTTTGTGCATCTGCAGATGATCCGATTCGGTTTCTTGAACAGGTATGTTTCTGCATTTTCACACAGACTTAATGCATTCCCGCATTACTTCCGGATCACTTACATAAACTCAACATTTCAATACAATTGGAGCTACTCGTTCAATGGTAACTATGGCAGGCTGCACTCTTACTTCGGTGAGAATCCCTCAAAAGACAGCAGAAACCAGAACCGCCAGACCGCTCCACCCATGACTTAGGGGTTTAACAAGTCCCGGAATTATTGCGGGTTTTTTTTTGCTTTTTGCTTTTTGCCTTTAGGTTTTTGGCAAAAGACTAAATACCTAGAAACAAAAAGCTAAAAGAAAAAGCAAAAAGAAAAAAAACAACCAACAACAAATACAACAACCCAAATATACCATACCTCAATTATGCCTGAAATATCATTATTATATCTACTCATCGGAGTAGTCGTTTCCCTTATAGTAGGATATGTCATTGCAAGTTCCCTGGCCAAAAAAGCTGCTCTTCAGAAAGAACAGGTTGCCGGTGATAAAGCAAAGATCATTATCAAAGAAGCGGAAGCGGAAGCTGAAGTGCTGAAAAAGAATAAAATTCTTGAAGCAAAAGAAAAATTCCTTCAGCTAAAAACGGAACATGAAAAAGCCATCTCGGAAAAAGATAAGAATATCAATGCTGCCGAAAACAGGATCAAGCAAAAAGAAACTGCCCTTGCTCAGAAAATAGAACAAACGCAGAAGAAAGAAAAAGAATACGAGACCCTTCAGGCCAACCTCAAAAATCAATTGGATATCATTGAAGGGAAAAAAGAAGAGCTGGGTAAACAACATCAACGTCAGGTTGAACAGTTGGAAAAGATCAGTGGATTAAGCGTTGATCAAGCCAAAAGTCAACTTGTTGAAGCACTGAAAGCAGAAGCAAAAACTGACGCCATGTCTTACATCAAAGACATCATGGAAGAAGCTAAACTTACTGCCAATAAAGAAGCGAAAAAGATCATCATCCAAACTATTCAACGTGTCGCAACTGAACATGCTGTTGAAAATGCTGTCACAATTTTCAATATCGAAAACGATGAAGTAAAAGGCCGGATCATCGGTCGTGAAGGTCGTAACATCCGTGCCCTTGAAGCTGCAACAGGAGTAGAGATCATCGTTGATGATACTCCTGAAACAATCATCCTTTCAGGCTTCGATCCCGTTCGCCGTGAAATGGCTCGTCTTGCTTTACATCAACTTGTAAGTGATGGCCGGATTCACCCTGCACGTATCGAAGAAGTGGTTGCAAAAGTAAAACGTCAGCTTGATGATGAGATCGTAGAAATTGGAAAACGTACTACTATCGACTTGGGTATTCATGGACTTGCTCCTGAACTGATCCGTATGGTCGGTCGGATGAAATACCGTTCGTCTTACGGACAAAATTTACTTCAGCACTCACGCGAAGTAGCAAACTTATGTGCTACTATGGCTGCTGAACTAGGACTGAATGTAAAACTGGCTAAACGTGCCGGACTCTTACACGATATCGGAAAAGTTCCTGATGATGAACCGGAATTACCGCATGCTATTCTCGGTATGAAACTCGCTGAGAAATTCAAAGAGAATCCTGAAGTATGTAATGCAATCGGTGCCCATCACGATGAGATCGAAATGAACAGTATGATCTCCCCAATCGTTCAGGTTTGTGATGCTATCTCAGGCGCTCGCCCTGGTGCACGTCGTGAAGTTGTTGAATCTTACATCAAACGTCTGAAAGACATGGAAGCACTTGCGCTTTCTTATCCGGGAGTAGAAAAAACATTCGCTATCCAGGCCGGCCGTGAATTGCGTGTAGTTGTTCAAAGTGAAAAACTCACCGATAAACAAGCTGAAGTTCTTTCATTCGATATTGCAAACAGAATCCAGACTGAAATGACTTATCCGGGACAGGTGAAGATCACCGTCATCCGTGAGACAAGATCAGTGAATTATGCAAAATAATTTCCTTCAATCAATCCTTTAATTAATCCTATGGTAGGTACATAACCCGGATTGAATTTTTAACTCATGGCTGATAAGGAATTTGACGTTATCATTGAACCTGGCCGCAGGAAATCATTTTATTGGAAAGACCTTTGGAGATTCAAAGGTCTTTTCTACTACCTGGCCTGGCGAGATGTTCTTGTCCGCTACAAGCAGACTGCAATCGGAGTGTTATGGAGCGTGATCCGGCCCTTGCTGACTATTGTAGTTTTTACTTTGGTATTCAATAAACTTGGGAATTTTCAATCTGATTCAAATGTACCTTATGCAATAATGGTTTGTGTAGGTATGCTGCCCTGGCAATTTTTTTCAAGTGCCTTCAGCGAATCCGCAAACTCACTAGTTGCAAATTCCAACCTGCTCACCAAGGTCTACTTTCCCAGACTCATTGTTCCTGCAAGCACTGTGATCGTTTGCCTCATCGATTTTCTCATTTCATTTGTGATACTTCTCGGACTCTACGTCTTTTATCAGTTTACTCCTGATTGGAGGATCCTGTTATTCCCTGTATTCCTTTTACTTGCCACCATTACTGCATTAGGATTTGGTTTTTTTATTGCTGCACTGAATGTTAAGTACAGGGATTTCCGTTACGTAATTCCATTCATCGTTCAATTCGGTTTATACATTTCACCGGTTGGCTTCAGCAGTAGTGTTGTTTATTCTAACCCTGATATTCCGGATATACTGAAATATATTTATGCACTGAATCCAATGGCAGGAGTGATCGATGGTTTCAGGTGGTGTATGCTTGGAGGAACTGTTCCTTTGCATATCCCTGAATTTATTGCCTCCGTAGTTGTAAGTGTTTTGTTTTTATTCATCGGAATAAAATATTTCCGCCGGATGGAAAGAACTTTCGCTGATGTAATCTGACAAACCATGAGCGAGACGATCATAAAAGTTGAAAATATCAGCAAGAGTTATATTCTCCGGCACAAGCAGGCTGAAAGCTATACTGCTTTACGTGATGTCCTTACGAACAAAGTAAAATCTGCTTTCAGAAAAACTGATCAAAAAGATTTTCAGTCACGTGAGGAATTCTGGGCTTTGAAAGATGTTTCCTTCGAAGTAAAAAAAGGCGACAGGTTAGGGATCATTGGTAAAAATGGTGCCGGTAAATCTACACTGTTGAAAATTCTCAGCAGGATCGTAGAACCGACAAAAGGAAAGATCTCTATGAATGGGAGAGTGGCAAGTCTGCTCGAAGTAGGTACAGGTTTTCATCCGGAATTGTCAGGAAGGGAAAATATTTTCCTGAACGGTTCTATTCTGGGAATGAGTAAACAGGAGATCAAAAAAAAGTTTGATGAGATCATTGATTTCGCCGGAGTCGAAAAATTTCTGGATACCCCTGTTAAACGGTATTCGTCCGGAATGTACGTGCGTCTGGCTTTCGCTGTTGCTGCTCATCTGGAACCGGAGATCCTTATTGTGGATGAAGTCCTTGCCGTAGGTGATGCTGAATTTCAGAAAAAATGTCTCGGGAAGATCGATCAGGTCAGTAAAACAGATGGCCGGACAGTTCTCTTCGTCAGCCATAATATGGGTGCTATCAATGCACTTTGTAACAATGCAATTTTACTTGATAAAGGAAAAATTGCTGCAATGGGTAAAACTTCACTTATTACCGGAATGTATTTTGGTGGCGGACTTGCTGACGATGGTGAATTCCTTGTCGGTAAAAGTAGTGGTGAAGAAAAAGTTGTGATTGAAAAAGTAACGCTCAGGAATGATAAACAAAAGGCGCAGAATAATTTCGCCTTCGGTGAAACTTTGTGTGCTGAGATCGAATTCAATTCACTTGAAGAATTTGAAACTCCTTACATCTGGATCGCTATAAAAAATAACCGCGGTCCTGTTACTGCTGCTTCGGGCCTTATCGATGGATTCAGAAGTACCCGTTTTTCGAAAGGAAAGAATGTTGTGAAATGTACTTTCATCAATCCGCCGTTGCTTACAGGTGAGTACAGCATTTACATGGGTATCCGTGCGTCTGATGGTGTGACATTGCTTACTGAATCAAAGGATGTTGCTGCTTTCAATGTCGTTTCGGTTTTGTCTGAAGTAGGTTTAAATCCCACAATTGCAGACACTGTTGCGTCTGATACCGTATCACCCATTATACCTTACGAATGGGAATTCAATGATGGAAAGAAATTTTTGTTCAATATAAAGAACTATGTTAAATAATAAATCAATACTGATCACCGGCGGGACCGGTTCATTCGGAAAGGCATTTGTAAAATCCATTTTACAGAAATATCCTGATATAAAACGTCTGGTCATTTTTTCACGCGATGAACAGAAACAATTCCAGATGGAAATGGAATATCCACATCATAAATATCCGCAGGTCCGTTTTTTCATAGGCGATGTGCGGGATGAAGACAGGATCAGGATGGCGCTGAAAGGTATCGATACCGTTGTTCACGCTGCTGCAATGAAACATATTCATATTGCAGAGTACAATCCTATGGAATGTATCAAGACAAATATTATCGGCGCTGAAAATCTGATCAAGGCCTGCCTGGATTCAGATGTTGAGAACGTGGTCGCATTGTCTACTGATAAAGCAGCAGCTCCGATCAATCTATATGGAGCAACTAAACTTGCTTCCGATAAATTATTCATTGCTGCAAATAATATCAAAGGAAAGAAGAAGATTAAGTTTTCTGTGGTACGTTACGGAAATGTAATGGGATCAAACGGTTCTGTAATTCCGTTCTTCCTGAAAAAGAGAAAAGAAAAAGTGCTGCCGATTACGGATGTACTTATGACTCGTTTCAATATCTTACTTGATGAAGCAGTAGACATGGTATTTCATGCACTTGATAATGCCTGGGGCGGTGAATTGTTTGTTCCAAAAATTCCATCTTTCAAAGTGACGGATCTTGCTGAAGCCATCGGACCGGATTGCAAGCAAACTGTTGTTGGTATCAGACCCGGTGAAAAACTTCACGAGGAAATGATCACTGCCAGCGATTCTTTTTCAACCTATGATATGGGGAAATATTATGTTATCCTGCCACAATTGCTGAACTGGAACCTTCAGGAATATCTCAGTCATTTCAAAGCAGTAAAAGTTCCGGCCGGATTCAATTATACTTCCGGCGAAAATCCGGAATGGTTGACTGTCAAAGATCTCAGAAAACTTATCGTTGATCATATTGATCCTGATTTTACATTCACAGAAAAATGAAGCCAATTCCTTACGGTAAGCAAAATATTACCGACGAAGATATAGATGCTGTAGTTAAAACACTTCGGGCAGATTTTCTGACACAAGGTCCGATGATCGCTGAATTCGAAAAGGCTTTTGCTGAATATATCGGATCCGATTATGCAGTTGCTGTTTCAAATGGAACTGCTGCATTGCATCTGTCTGCCATGGCTTTGAATGTTAAGCCTGGACAGAAAGTCATTACAACGCCGATCACTTTTGCTGCTTCAGCAAATTGTGTCCGATATTGTGGTGGCGAAGTAGTATTTGCTGATATAGATCCTGAAACTTATCTGATCGATTTTAATTCTGTAGAGAAACTACTCAGTGCTTCTCCTAAGGGAACTTATGCCGGAATTATACCCGTTGATCTTTCCGGACGTGCTGTGGATCTTGAAAAATTCAGGATGCTTGCAGATCAACATAACCTCTGGATCCTTGAAGATGCCTGCCATGCACCCGGAGGTTTTTTCATAGATAGAAATGGTAAAAAACAGAACTGCGGTAATGGAAAGTTTGCTGAACTGGCTATCTTTTCTTTTCATCCTGTAAAACACATTGCTTGCGGGGAAGGTGGAATGATCACAACAAATTCCAAAGACTTATACGATCGGTTATTGATTTTGCGTACACATGGTATCACACGCGATAAAGAATCATTTGATAATAGTGCCGTCTGGGCAGCTGGAAATGCCAGGGAAGAAGTAACAGATTTTCCTGCATGGTATATGGAAATGCAGGAACTTGGATACAATTACCGATTGACCGATTTTCAGGCAGCATTGGGAACTTCGCAGTTGAAAAGAGCTGATGCAGGTTTAAAAAGAAGAAGAGAAATAGCTGAAAGATATTCGAAAGCTTTTCAGGGTCATGAATGGATCAATGGTCAGTCAGGATCAATAGAAGGTCATGCTTATCATTTATATGTAATTGAAACAGAAAACAGGCTTGGTCTGTACAATTTTCTCAGAACGAAAGAAATTTTTCCTCAGGTTCATTATATTCCTGCTCATCTGATGCCTTACTACAAAGCTCAAGGCTACAGTATTGGTGATTTTCCCAATGCTGAGAAATATTATTCACGGTGCCTGAGTCTTCCAATGTATCCGACTCTTACGAATGAACAACAGGAATACGTCATTGATTGTATTCTTGGTTTTTTCAAGACGAAAAAAAAATAAATTCTTAAAACGAAATCTTAAACCAGGTTAAAGTTTGGCAATCTCTAATGCGCATATTGGTATAATTTCACAGGTAAGGATGACGAGTACCCGTTTGCCGGGAAAAGTCCTTATGAAGATCAATGAAAGATCTTTACTTGAATATCATTTGGACAGATTGAAATTAACCGGTCACAAGATCATCATCGCTACTACTATTAATGCTGCTGACGATGCAGTCTGTGAATTAGCTGACCGGTTGCAGATCGAATATTACAGAGGGAGTGAACAAAATGTTCTGGAAAGATTTTATTACGCTGCAAAAAAGTCCGGATTGAAACATATCGTAAGGGTAACATCCGATTGTCCACTTATTGATCCGGACCTGATCCGGAAGGGAATTGAACAATATATGAGTGCCGGCGATGAGAATATTTATCTGAGCAATTCAATTGACAGAACTTTTGCCCGCGGCTTCGATTTTGAGATCTTTTCTTTTCATTCTCTTGAGGAAGCATTTAAAAAAGCAACTGATCACTCAGATCTTGAACATGTCACTCCTTACATCTGGAAAAACAGGTCCGGAAAGATCAGCATTCTTCATTTCAAACAGGAAATGGACAATAGCAGATTAAGAGTGACGGTTGACACTCCTCAGGATTTTGAACTGATCAGGAAGTTGATCATGAACCATAAAGCGGAAAGACTTTCACACAACGAAATTGAAAATATATTACTGGATCATCCTGAACTGATCGCTATCAACGCAGAGATCCGGCAAAAGAAAGTAGACTGATTTGAAGACCCGGATAATATTCAGAGCTGATGGTGGAACCGATGTCGGAATGGGACATGTGGTTCGTAGTCTGGCATTGGCCGAAATGCTGAAGTCAGAGTTCGCAATTGTGTTCGCAATCAAAAAACCGGAAGCAAGTATACTTTCGAAAATTAAATCGGTCACTCAGGAGATAATCGTTTTGCCTGAAACAACTGACATGCTACTTGATGTTTCAGAATTTAAAAAGCATCTGAAAAAAGAGGATGTAGTCGTGCTTGACGGGTATTTATTCAAAACAGAATATCAGAAAGAAATTAAATCAATAGCAAATAAATTAGTCGTTATTGATGATCTTCATGCATGGCATCAGGTTGCTGATGTTGTCATCAATTATGCTGATAATGTTAAGTTTTCTGATTATAGTGCTGAACCTTATACTGAATTTTGTCTTGGGCTTGATTATGTTCTTCTCAGGATGGAATTTTTCCGTAATCCTGTTGCAAAATCTTCTGTAAAGAATATTAAGAAAGTCCTCATTAGCATGGGTGCTTCAGATATTCATAATCTGACAAAGAAATACTCTGAAGCTTTGTGTGAAATAGCAGGTATTGAAGAGATCCATTTGCTTCTTGGGTCAGTTAATAAGAAAGCGGATACTTTTATCGAAGAAACGAACCAGGCAGGAAATATTAAGATAGTCAGGCATATCGATATTCCTGCAGATGAACTTGTAAAACTGATAAGCAATTGCGATCTGGCTGTATGTCCTGCAAGTACAATTTCTCTGGAATGTTGCGCCGTTGGTATTCCATTGATCTCCGGATTTACTTCAGATAATCAATTAGGAATCCTTGAAAGCCTGAATGCAAAAGAGGTTGTAATCAACACGGGTGATCTTATCAGCAATGAAATAGAAAATTTCAAGTCAACGGTCATGGACTTGATCAAAGATCCGGAGAAAATGAACCGTATGTTGTCACATCAGAAAAAGCTCATTGATGGTAAATCTCCACAACGTTATCTGGAACTTTTCAGAAAACTGACATCTGCCGGAATTTCTTTCCGTTTTGCCAATGAATCGGATATTGATACTTACTTTAACTGGGCAAATGATCCGCTTGTTCGGAATAATTCTTTTAATCAGAACAAAGTCGATTATGATACTCATGTAAAATGGTTTCTGTCAAAACTAAAGTCGGCAGATTGCTATTTTTATTTCTTCGAGATGAATAATCTGAAAGTGGGGCAGGTCAGAATAGACAAGTCAGGGGAAGAGATTGTGATCGGTATTTCAATTGACGAAGCCTTCCGAGGACGATCAGCAGGGGCGGAGATGTTGAAATCAGCATGCAATGATTATCTTGTGAAAAATCCTGAAGCGGAAATTGTAGCTTATATAAAAAAGGAAAATGCTTCATCTTATTCCATTTTTAAAAAAGCCGGATTCGGAAATGAAAGTTCTATTCTTCACAACGGAATTCCTTGCTATCGCTTATCACTTAAATTGAATCGGTCATGAATGATATAAAAATAGGTAATCGTGTAATTGGAAAAGGACATGCTCCTTTTATCATTGCTGAAATGAGTGGTAATCATAATCAGTCACTCGAAAGAGCACTTGAACTGGTCGACGCTGCTGCAAATGCCGGTGCACATGCACTGAAACTGCAAACGTATACGGCAGATACGATCACCATGGCTGGTGTTTATTCCATTGATGATAAGAATTCATTATGGGCGGGAAAACAATTGCATGACCTCTATACCCAGGCGTATACCCCTTGGGAATGGCATAAACCGATCTTCGACCGTGCAAAAGAAAAAGGAATGATTGCTTTCAGTTCGCCATTCGATGAGACTGCTGTTGATTTTCTGGAAACTCTCCATGTCCCTGCATATAAAATTGCATCATTCGAGAATACTCATCATCCATTGCTTCGAAAAGTAGCAAAGACCGGTAAGCCTGTGATCATGTCAACAGGTGTTTCAACCATTGCAGATATCGATCAGAGTGTCCGGGTCCTGAAAGACGCCGGATGTAAAGAAATTATTTTATTGAAATGTACCAGTACCTATCCGGCATCACCGGAGAATTCCAATCTGCTTACAATTCCACATCTCTCATTGCTTCATGATTGTCATGTCGGTCTGTCTGATCATACGATGGGAATTGGCACATCTGTAGCAGCAGTAGCTTTAGGTGCCAGCATAATTGAAAAACATTTTACATTGCGCCGCGCCGATGGAGGTGTTGACAGTGCATTTTCTCTGGAACCTGAAGAATTGAGTTCTCTGGTCACAGAATGTGAACGTGCTTTTTTATCGTTAGGAAAAATCCAATATGGAATTTTACCGGCGGAAGAGAAAAGTGTCAGGTTCAAACGATCGATCTATATTTCTAAGGACATGAAAGCCGGAGAAAAACTTGATGAAAGTAATATCAGAATAATCCGTCCGGGACTAGGTCTTGAACCGAAATATTTTGAAACAGTAATAGGTAAAAAACTGATGAAGGATGCTTCAAAAGGTACTCCTTTGACATGGGATTTGATCTGAAGAAAACAAAGGTTGTATGAAGGTTTTTATTTACAGTACACACACACTATGGCCGCATCATGCGGAAACTGAGTTGGAGCTGATGCAGCTTCATCTCGACCAAGGTGATACTATGTACCGTTTTGTATGCAATGGAGAAATGCCGGTCTGTGATACAAATGTTCATCATCGGATGTATTCTTGTCTAAAATGTATCGATAAACAAAAAATTGGTCAGGGACTTCTTACCGGAAATGAAAACATAATTGTTAATAGCATTTACTCTCCGGATAATTACAGAAAAGCCTCAGAAATTCCTTTTGATTTTTCTGATCTGAAGAAATTCAAGGAAACTAAAATTGATAGTTTTGATATTGGATATGCCGTCAGCTCTTCAGTTATTTCAGAGTTGCGCGATCCTTCTCCGGATATTCAGAAAAATCTTCAGTTGTTCAGAAATTATTTTTATACCTCGCTTGCAATTTATTATTCCGTAAATGAGCATATCCGTAAATACAATCCGGATGTGATCTATGCATTCAATGGACGCGTTGCTCATGCAAAACCTGTATTACGTGCGGCTCAGAAAGCAGGAGTTGAGTGCAGGATCCATGAACGTGGTTGTGATATCTTTCACTATGGCATCACTGTAAATACCACTCCGCACGACATTGATAATTTTACAGTTCAGATGGATAAAATGTGGGCTAAGGCTGATCCTGCTGAAAGGGAGAAAACCGGTTCGTCTTTTTATGAAGAACGTGTCAGAGGAAAAGAGCAAGCCTGGGTGTCTTTTGTGAAAGACCAGCAAAGCGACTTGCTTCCTGCTGACTGGAAAAATGACAGACATAATATTGCCATTTTCAATACTTCCGAAGATGAGTATGAATCAATCGGTCCTGAATGGAAGAATGAATTGTATGAAACACAAGCCGAAGGAATTGAAAAATTGCTTATTTCATTTGCAGACAAAAAGGATTACCATTTTTATCTTCGCATCCATCCTAACTTGAGAGGTCTGGACAACCGGCAGATCCGTGATGCTTTTGCTCTGAAAAAATATCCGAATATCACAGTCATAGATGCTGAAAGCCCTGTAGGTACTTATAATTTGATGATGAAAGCTGAAAAGACCATAACGTTTGGTTCTTCAGCAGGGATTGAAGCTGTATATTGGGGAAAGGTCTCGATATTACTTGGGAAAAGTTTCTATGCATATATTGAAGGTGCATATAAACCTGCAAATCATAATGAAGCAGTTGAAATGATCATGTCAGATCTGAAACCAACGGTTAAAACCGGTGCTTTGAAATATGGATATTACCTGAAAAATTTCGGAAACAAATTTGTTCATTACAAGCCAACAGGTTTTCTCAGCGGTACTTTTAAAAATATTGATCTAGATCAGGTAGCAAGTACGAAGACTAAGTTGTTCAGTAAACTATATTCCTTAAGCATTTTTAATTCTCTTTATAGTACTATGAGAAAGAGTGCGGGATTTATTCAAAGACTTCTGTTAAAATGGTAGTATCTGTTATCATACCAACCTACAACAGGAGTCACCTCATTGAACTGACTCTTGATAGTTTTATCAGACAGAATTTCCGGAAGGAAGACTTTGAGATCATTATCTCAAACAATAATTCAACAGATAATACAGAAGAAGTCGTAAAGCGTTTTATTGAAAAGAATTCTTCTTTTAATTTAAAGTACATTGTTGAAAGCAGGCAGGGAGTTCATTTCGCAAGAAATTCAGCAGCGAAGCTTGCAAAAGGTGAGTATCTTTATTTTACTGATGATGATATGATCGCTGAGCCAGATGCTTTGAAAGAACTTTTATATTTGTTCAGTCTTGATACGAAAATTGCGAGTGTTACAGGACTTGTCCTGCCAAAATGGGAGGCTGAACCACCGAAGTGGATACTTAAACTTTGTAACAATGCACTGCTTAGTCTCAATGATCCTGATTACGACCTGATAGTTTCAGAAAATGACTGCAATGTGTTTAGTTGTCACCAGATGATCAGTCGTCAGATATTCTTTTTAAGCGGTGGTTTTAATCCTGAGAATACGAAAGGTGTTTGGATCGGTGACGGTGAGACGGGGTTAAATATAAAAATCAAAGAGGAAGGATTTAAGTTTGCCTTTAACCGTAGATCAGTTATTCATCATATAATTCCTCCATCCCGGCTTACGCAGAGATACCTGAATAAAAGAATGGCGAACCAAGGCAATTGTGATACATATACATGGTATCGGAAAATTCTGCCTTCTTCCATGTCCATTTTCAAAGAAATTATCTTGCGTCTTTTAAAGGTTATTTACTCTTTCATAAAGTGCATTTTTAACTTTATTAAGGGTAATATTTCCTGGCGTATGAACCTGGCTTTCTGTTTTTACAATATTGCAGGAATTAAGTACCTTGCTAAACTGCTGACTGATTCTTCATGGCGAGCTTTAGTCTTGAAAAACAATTGGTTAGATGAGTGATTTCCTTAATTATCAAAGAAAATGATTGAACGGATTATAGAAAATGAAGTGCTTCTGGCTGTAATTATCCGTACGGATTTCAATGCAAAAGGCATTGAGTTTTTCACACCGGATAATTTTTCACAGCAACTCGGTTATATGAATCGACCGAAAGGTTATGTTATAGAGCCACACCGTCACAATCTTGTTTCTCGTGAAGTGGTGCAGACACAGGAAGTGCTTTTTGTGAAATCTGGAAAAGTCCGTGTTGATTTTTATAACGATACCCAGCAATATATTGAAAGCAGGATCCTGAACAAAGGTGATGTCATTCTTCTTGCAGCCGGTGGACATGGTTTTGAAATGCTCGAACCAAGTGAGATGATTGAAGTTAAACAAGGTCCATATATCGGTGAGAAAGATAAAGTTCGTTTCGACCCGACATCAGATCCTAAAGTTGAAGTTAAATAGAAATTATGATTCCTGTTAATACTCCCTTACTGAATGGTAATGAAGAGAAATATCTTCTTGAATGTATTCGGACAGGATGGATATCTTCTGAAGGTCCTTTCATAAAGGAATTTGAAGAAAAGTTTTCTTTGTATGTTAACCGGAAACATGGAATAGCAGTTGCCAATGGTTCTGCAGCTCTTGATGTTGCTGTTCAGGCCTTGCAATTGTCGCCCGGTGAT
>JBMQEM010000176.1:0-47223 GCA_049363815.1 Bacteroidota bacterium | reverse complement strand
GGAAGATTTGGGAAAGTTTTCCAATAGTTGTTTGCGTGGTTCTTTCATTAATGCAAATACTTGATTTGATAAAAGATGTAATTGTACCATCAGAAGAATTTATTGAGTCCGTATCTGAGCTATGCTTAATATATACAAACCATTTTGATACTCTTGAAGATATTTGGATTAAGCGCCGAGCAAAAACATTTACTGACGAGCAATGCAATGTCGAGTTGGGTAAGCTAAAAGCAACATCTTTAAAATTAAATACATTAAGGATAAAAACAGATATTAAAGACGTTGAGTCTATAATATTAAAAACAAATACTGAAACCAATAATTATTTTAAAGAAAGACACAGCCAATGACTAACGAAGAAAACAAAGAAACAAAAAGCAAAGACGAATCAGAAAAGACAAGTGATTTTTACGAAAGATTGGCGAGAGAATTTACTACGCCTTCATTTTTCGGAGATAAAATTAAGGGACAAGTTCCTACTATGGTCAACCCACCACAGCCGCCACCCGATAAGGACACAGAAGAAAAGAAATAATTACTCAGGTGGTAATGGTGGATTTTCCATCAACGGCACCCCAAACCTTCTGCTTAATTGTTCCGACATTGACAAACCGCTTAAATTATTTTCCTTCGACCCGCTTTTAAAATCTCCTTTGTCCTTGCGAAAAGCAAGTCCAACCGATTTTAACGGGGTGTGTTTTCGGGCTCGTCACTTTTCAAGTAAATCCACTCATTTGCGAAAAGCAAATTCCTGTGTCTTTAATGAAAAGTGACGAGCCCGAAAACCTCAGGAAAATAATTAGCATTCGCCCGAACAACACGCCTGTATGCTAATTCTATCCGCTTAGATTGCCCTTACGAGGCAATGTCATTTGCTCAGCTACTTTAACATAATGCAAGTACATTATGGGACAAAAGGAACTTAGAAATTAAGGCAGAAAGGCGCAGTTAAAGAACCACCAACCAGCGTTGATCCCATAATTGGACACTATGTTAAGTAGCCCATCGCTCCTCCGTTTGTAATTAATAAAGTTATCTAACTTTTGAAAAAAGTTTCTGATCAGGTTTACCTACTTCTTGCTGTTCTAAAAAAAATCAGGTCAATTATCAAGATCTCAAAGGTTATGATTTCAATTATCCGTTCCCTTCCTTTTTTATCGAACCCTAGCCGAATTCTGATCAATAACTCTCCTGAAACTGCCTGTTTTCGGTGTTTTTTCGGCATTTCCATGGTAATTTCTGGCTTTTTGGCTTATTTTCAAACAGTTAGATATTAGCCCTTCTTTAAAGGCACTTTACCAAACCAGGTTACCCATTTGACCAAATAGACTTCATTTCAAGTACTCTACGGGCATACTTTTGTACCGTTCAAGAGACACAGCCATGAGCAAACCAAACGCGCTTAAATCAAAACTTAAAAAACATGAAAACAAGCTGTTGTCATTCGAAAAAAGTACACGTACAAAAAGACTACGTGTTATGCATGAATGAAGAATGCGAAAACTTCATGCTGCCAACTGTGTCAAAGGCGACATCGAAAATGTGGAATAACATCTTCGCATTTTTCTTCTTCTTATTCTTCTTCGTTTTATCGTTCGATGATTTCTCTTACAATGGTCCTGTCACTGCATCGGATCTGACTAAGACTTCAAAGAAAAACGTCTTACCATTAAATGAAGAAAATCTCAGACTGCAATTAGATGCTAATCACATCATTTGCCAGGAACAAGTTTATGCTCAGATCATGATCGAATCAGGTCACTTGAACTCATACTTGTCAAAACGCGCTAACAATCTGTTAGGAATGCGTTATCCATTCAAGAGAAAAACATCTGCCGTAGGTATCTTCTTGCCTGAGTCTAACCTGATCATCAAAGGAACTCAACAAGAACTTAAAAAATACCGTACACAGAATCATTATGCCGTATATGAAAACTGGCAGGATTGTGTTAAAGATTACAAGTACTGGCAAGATCAGTCGTTCAAATTAACAGAACGATACCTGACATTCCTTGGTGAAAATTACGCTGAAGATCCGGCTTATATTGCAAAGATAAAGTCGATGTCGAAATAAGTAAGTAGTAAGTAGCACTGCTTTCTTAATAACAGATTGACGGTATCGATCAAACATTATACACGAACAAAAGTATCAAACGCAAAAAAGTGCAGACCGAAAGGAATGCACTTTTTTTATTTTCTGCTGGAGCGATTGATCATCCCCATTTCACGACATAAAATACCCAGCATAATAGCAGGATAATCCACAGGAATGCAAAAACAGCAGCACCGCCTTTGCCAAAGTATGTATACCAAAGTCCTTTATTTGATTCTGAACCTGAATGATGATTTTGCGACATGATTTTCTTCTTTTTTGGTTGACAAATATGCTAATTTATTGCGAAAGTCTGCGACTATTTTATTAACTTTTTACTGCATTTTTAACGAATTGTTGCCATTTAATGCGTTTAAATAAGCATTTACATAGTCAACGAGTAATTTACGTCTGTACTGCATTATAAACCGTGGATGAGCTAAAGGAATGATCTTTTCAAAGAACCGATACTTCGTATTCAGCCGGTTCAGGAACTTGAAATTTTCTCCTTCACCTAAGCAAAAAGCAACTGTCCGGTCAATACCAAATCTAAGCTGCAATTCTATATTTTGTATAATGAATCCTTGAACCGATTGTGTCAGTTCTTTATTGTCGTAGTAATTGATATTCTTTGAATCACTGATAAAACCGATCGGACAAACTGCCGTTATATAGAATTGTCTGAAAAAAATTTCAGGACCTCCAAATTGTGTTATGACCTGATAAATGAAATCACTCGACAATTCAGCACGTTTCGCAAATGAGTTTTCAATTCCAAGTTCTGTTTCGAGTTTTACAGGATCTGTGAATGAAATTCCGGTTACACCTGAACCGAATCTTCCCGGATTGATTCCCAGGATCAGTTTACGGGGAAAATTATCGTTATAGAATTTCTTATAAAATGTTTTATTGATTGAAATAACCTCAGGATCTTCAAAGGGCAACAGGCATGAAATTCCATCAGGGATAGCAAAGTCAGGTTTCAGGTCTTTTAAAAATTCAAAAGCTGCATCTCCGAATTTCTTCATTTGATCCAGTCGATGTCTTTTTTTAATAATGCAAGCGTTTTTTCCTCGGGACTTCCGGGATTCGGACTGAAATTATATTCCCATGAAGCCATTTTCGGCAGACTCATTAAAATTGATTCCGTTCGTCCATCCGTTTCCAGTCCAAACTTTGTTCCGCGGTCATAAACGAGATTAAATTCTACATAACGGCCACGTCTTAAAAGCTGCCAGTTTTTTTCTGCTTCAGAAAATTTTTCATTTCGATTTCTTCTGATGAGTTCAGTATATACTGGCAAAAATGAATCACCGATCTCTTTTACAAATTCCCAGCGATCATTCATTGTAATTTCCGATGTAGCTTTGAGTTGGTCGAAGAAAATTCCACCAATACCGCGGGTCTCTTTTCTATGTTTGATGTAGAAATAATTGTCGGCCCATTTCTTGAATTCAGAATAATATCCTGACTGATGCTTATCGCAAGCTTGCTTAAGCATACCATGAAAGAACCTACCGTCTTCCTGATTAACATAATGTGGCGTCAGATCGATTCCCCCGCCAAACCAGGCAATACCGCCGGTCATTTCGAAGTACCGCACATTCATGTGAATAATCGGTACGTGCGGGTTACCGGGATGGATCACTATTGATACACCCGTTGCAAAAAATTCTGAATCCGGACTTGCATTCAACTGCTGAATTAAAAATCCGGGTGCTTTACCGGAAACTGCTGAAAAATTCACTCCTCCTTTTTCGATCACACTTCCACTCTGCAAAATTCTGGTACGACCGCCACCGCCTTCTTCGCGGACCCATTTATCTTCCAAAAAAGTTCCTTGTCCATCAGCCGACTCAAGACCTTTACAAATCCGGTCCTGAAGGTTCATAAACCATTCAGCAATACTTTTCTGATCGACAATCATCACTTCTTATTTATCTTAATAAAGTAATCGATCTGGTCATCTTTCGTTGGTTGAAAGACATGAATGATCTTATTCTCCTTAGCTGAATTTTCAATTATATATTCAGAATAAATTCCATCCACTTGCATAGTTTTCCCTGTAGTAATAAATTTTTTACCAAACTTCATAAGGTTTTTTCCTGCAAACATCATGGCATCATAACCCTGAAAAGCAGATTCAGATGGTTCGCCATTGTAAGTTTCACGGAAATATTTTCTGAAATTTTCAACAGGAGAACTTCCATACCGGATAAATCCGGAACTGAAAATATACACATTGCATTTGTCCATCAGGTTCTGATCGATCGTTTCAAAATATTGCCAGGTTGGTAATCCTGCTACCGTGATCGTTTTTTCTCCTACATGTTCTTTTAATTCACCAAGAATAGTAGAAACAATATCTTCATTTGACGAGGAAATAAAAATTACATTATTTTTCGATTTACTTAAGCTATCAGCAATAGCCTTTGCTCCACCTTTTGAATAATCCAGATATATCATTTTTCCGCCGCCACCTGTTTTCCAACCGTTTTTGAAAGCCGTGCTTCTTTCATTTTCCTTTGCCTGAGTTGTACGGATCGTTATTCCAACTGCTCCAGGAAAATACTTTGCATTGAAATATCCCATCTCTTCACACTGGCTAAGTGAAGAAGGAAAAAGTGCGATAGAATTTTTTGAGTCGGAAATAAGTTCAGTTGTATTGATCCCACATGATAACAACCGGATGTTTTTGTGGTCAGATAAATCAGTCAAAAATTTGAGAATGCTGCCATTCTCATTTGTAATGATCAGATCAGGAGAATGTAATTTCAATTTATTACCAAGCTTGACTGAATCCTGTTCAGAATCTAAAACTAAGACGTGAGATCTGAATCCATCCGTTTTCAGAATTTCTGCACTTCTCATAGCACCTTCGATGAAAGATAAATTATTCATGATCTCCCTCTCAATCGCTTCATCAACATAAGATGAATCAAGTTCAGTGGTATCAGGTAAATACAACTTTGGTAAATTCAAAGTTGAAACGATAGCAATCTTATAAGATTTTTTTCCCGGATCGATTTCTTCAGCTTCTTCAGTTTCTGTTTCTGTCTTGTTATTTTTATTCAGCCAGGAATAAGCGGGTATCCATAATTTTGTTTTAGCTTTTAAACCTTGCTGACTTATGTCCTTGTTGAATTGAATGATCTCTTCCTGCGGAATGTTGAATTTCTGGGAAATACTAAACAGGGTCTCCCCTTTCTCAACCTTATAAATAAAGAATTTTCTTGAATTCAGAAATCTGATATCAGCGGTATCCTTTTTGGTCAATGTCTGACCGTAAGAAAGCTGAGTCAGAAATAATCCGATCAACAAAAGAATTTTTTTTAGATGCACAATTTCGGTTTTTAAGAATTGTAAATGTTACTTTAATATCCGTCAGATCCTGAGAATGCAAAAATTATTCCCATTCTATTGTTGCCGGCGGTTTTGAACTGATATCATAAACGACTCTGTTTATTCCTTTTACTTTATTGATGATGTCATTGGATACTTTTGCAAGGAATGTGTGTGGAAGATGGCACCAATCTGCTGTCATTCCATCGACAGATTGAACAGCTCTCAACACGACAGCTTTCTCATAGGTTCTTTCATCACCCATTACTCCGACTGACTGCACAGGTAAAAGGATCACTCCTGCCTGCCAAACATCATTATACAGCCCCTCACTCTTGAGAGAGGAAATAAATATTTCATCTGCCTGTTGTACCATATCAACCTTTTCAGGTGTGATATCGCCAAGGATCCGTATGGCCAGACCTGGACCCGGAAATGGATGCCGGTTAAGAATCAGCGGATCAATATTCAATTGTTTTCCAACTGAACGAACTTCGTCTTTGAAAAGTGTATTCAATGGTTCGATTACCTTCAGTTTCATCTTTTCTGGCAAGCCACCGACATTATGATGTGATTTGATCGTAGCACTCGGACCTTTTACACTCACTGATTCAATGATGTCAGGATAAATGGTGCCTTGGGCCAGCCATTTCACATTCGTGATCCGGTGTGCCTCTGTATCGAAAACATCTATGAAAACTTTCCCTATCGCTTTTCGCTTAGCTTCCGGATCAGTTAACCCTTTCAGTTCTGAATAAAATCTATCCTTTGCATCTATTCCGGTAATGTTTAATCCCATGTGCTTGTAGGATTCAAGAACAAGTTCAAATTCATTTTTTCTAAGCAAACCATTATCTACGAAAATGCAATGCAGATTTTTACCGATTGCCTGATGTAGCAATACTGCCGCTACACTACTATCTACACCACCAGATAATCCAAGTACAACAACATCATTCTGTAATTTTGCCCTCAGGTTTTCAATGGTTTCAGAAACAAATGCAGCCGGAGTCCAGTCTTGTTTGCATTTACAGATATTAACTATGAAATTTTTAAGCAATTCTTTACCATCTGATGAATGAGTCACCTCCGGATGAAACTGTATTCCGTAGGTCTTTTCTTCAGCGATCTTGAAGGCAGCAACTTTTACATCAGAAGTCTGAGCAATAATCTGGAACTTCTCAGGGATCTTAGCAATGGTATCACCATGTGACATCCAGACAGTGCTATTCAGGGGAATATTTTCGAAGAGCTCATTTTTCTCAATTGAAATCAAATGTGCCCGTCCGTATTCCCTGATCCTGGAAGGCAGAACCTCTCCCCCGTTAGTATAGGCGAGTAGCTGTGCACCATAACATACACCGAGGACAGGTACTTTACCACGTATGGTGTTAATATCCATTTCAGGATGATTCTCATCTCTCACAGAAGAAGGGCTTCCAGAAATGATCACACCTTGTACATCAGGTGTCAAAGCTGGGAAATGATGAAAAGGATGGATCTCGCAATACACATTAAGTTCCCGGATTCTACGGGCGATCAACTGGGTATATTGTGATCCGAAATCGGCAATTAGAATTTTCTGATGCATGGGCAAAAATATTGTTATTTTTTGTCAATTAAGAATCCAATTTATGTCAAATGAAAGATTTTATCAGTTTTACCTGATCATTTTTGAACAATGATTTGAATTTTGGGGATAAGATGATATTTCATCAAATTGATAACAATCATTGAAAGTAAGAATAGACTGAAATTCCAGAGAATCTGACTTTAAAAATCATAATCGCAACTTTCCTGTATTAATCCAACATTATGGTTTTCAGCTATTCATACTTGCACCAGATTGTAACGGTTCATTTGCCGTAGTAAATAAAAATAGAATGATCTTATTACTAAATAACAACCAACTATGTCTGTATCTGTTAAGAATTACCTTAATGCATTTGCTTTTATTTCGCTTCTATTTATTGGTAGCGCAAAAGTTTATTCAGAGGTTCCAAGACCCGATCATGTCGTTATCTGTGTTTTGGAAAACCACGCTTATCAGCAAATAATCGGATCTTCTTCGGCTCCATATATAAATCATTTATCTACCATTGGTGCTAACATGGTTGAGTATTATGGATTGAGTCATCCTTCTCAAACAAATTATATAAAGTTGTTTTCAGGAGACAGTCAGGGAGTGACGACAAACAACGTTCCAGTTGGAACGCCCTTTTCAACTCCTAATCTTGGAGCAGCATTGCTCAACTCCGGATTTACCTTTGCAGGTTACTCTGAGGACCTTCCTTCTGTCGGATCGCTTGTAGAAATTTCAGGAGGATATACCAGAAAACATAGTCCATGGACACATTGGCAAGGAACAGGAACTAATCAGATTCCGGCCACCTGTCATCAGACACTTGACAATTTTCCATCAGACTTTAATTTACTTCCGGATCTTTCATTTGTAATTCCCAATCTTAATAATTCCATGCATGATGGTGTAGATCCAACCAGAATCGAAACCGGTGATCAATTTGTGAATGATGTTCTTTCACCTTATGTTAACTGGGCAATGAATAACAATAGTCTGTTGATCGTACTTTTTGATGAAGACGATAATTATTCTTCCAATCATGTTCCCTGTATCTTTGTCGGACCGATGGTGACTCCGGGAAATTATTCACAAACAGGATATCATCATTACGATATGCTTCGTACTCTTGAAGATATGTTTGGATTACCTTACGCAGGCTATACTGCCACAGCAAAACCGATAGAAGAGATCTGGTTCAGTCCAACAAATATTCAGACACTTTCAACAGGGATCACAAGTAAGGTTTATCCGAATCCTGTAACCAGTACTTCAACTATTTCATTCGAAAACAAACTGAACTATTCAGGAAACTCCAAACTTCAGGTTTTCGACATTCTAGGAAATATTATTGATGAAGAATATTATTTAGTGAAGAAAGAAACCCGAATGATCCCATTGAATGGTTCTGAATTAAAGAAAGGAATTTATTTTTACAGGATCTCCGGGGAACATTCACTGATCACTTCGGGAAAATTCATTGTCCAATAAACTCAGATAAGAACGATCTTTATATTTCCTCAAAGATTGTAAATCTGGTATCTAATGGATCAAAAGTATTTTTGATCTCTTCAATGAAATTACTTCCCCACTTCAGGTAAAAAGGCAGAAGGGTTTCGCTTCTTTCCTGTAATGAGCCACCGGGAAGAAATTTCTCCCTGATCTTTTTGATCTGATTGATCTCTGCTTCTTCCTTACGTTTAAAAGAACGCAACACCTTATCTTCGAGCATTGAAATCGAATTGATCACTTTTTGTTTTTCTGATTCTGCAGTTGCTTTAAGAGACTGATCGATACCCGAGACTTCAGCGGTGATCCTGTCGAAGATTGCAGATATTTCATCAGAAGATTGTTGTAATGAAAAATGACCTTCTTTTTTATCCAGATACATTCTGATCAATTCATTCTCCGGTCTGAAAATATCTTCAGTCTGAAAACCAAGTTTTACCCATTTATTCAACAATTGTCTTTCAACGATCATTGCACAATTTCTCAACATTAAGACCGGCATTTTCATGTCCAGTTTTTCAAATATAAATTTCAATTCAAGCCAGTAGGTTATTTCAGAAGGCCCGCCGATATATGCAAGATTGGGCAGGATGAGCTCCTGGTAAATTGGGCGCATCAGGACATTCGGACTGAAACGCTCCGGGTGTTCATGCAATTCATTTAGGATTTCAGATTCTGAAAATTTCAAATCAGTATTGAGTACCTGAAATGAATTTTCACTTTTTATAATTCTGTTTCTTGTATTTTCATGAATATAGAACAAATTTATTTCCCGGGGATTGACTTGCACATTGAAATCTGATTTCAGAATTTCTGTGGCCTTCGTTACCGACTGAATAATAAATTGCTCTTTCAATTCTTTTTCAGCAACAGGTACAAAGAGTTTTTTTAATCCGGCATCGTCAGCATCCAGAATGACCAGTCCATATTTTCCCAGTAACTTATGTGTCCAGTCCCTGGTTGCACTTGCAAGATTTTTATTCCCATTATAAGAATCAGAAATGATCTGAAAGATCTCTTTTGCCAGAGGTGAATCTCCAAGCACTTCGAAAATCGCTGCATTGAAATCTGCAATGTTATCCAGTTTCATTGCTCCGGCCTTACCTTTGTACTCCGTAACAAACTCAAACTTTTTTGAAAAAACTGAAAGGTGGTTGATCTCGGCAATGTCATGATCTTCTGTTGCCATCCAGTAAACCGGTACAAAATTCTTTTCCGGAATTTCTTTTTTTAATCTTTCAGCAAGATTGATCGTAGAAACCAGTTTAAATAAAACATATAACGGTCCACTGAAAATATTTAGCTGATGTCCGGTTGTAACACAAAAGGTCGATTGAGAATTCAATAACTCAATGTTTGAAAGAACAGGAGAATCTGCTGAAAGGTCAAGAGAACTGTATTGAGATTTCAGGACTTCCACCAGCAGATTCCGGTCGAGACTATTTCCGGCACCAGCAGCTACCCTTTTTCTGAGTCCTGATAGATCCGGGTCGAAGTCGTATAACTTTTTTAAGGAATTTTGGCCATTTATATATGAAATTATTGTTTTTTCAAAACTTCCGGTCTTTTCCAGAGGAAGAGAAGTACTTGTAAAAGTGGTCATAAGTGATATTTAATCCTGCGAATTTAACTAATTAATAAACTTCAAAACCACTTGCGAATTCAAAGTCCAGAACTTATCTTTGGTTTATAAACACCTGATTCTCTTTAATTAACAATCTGCGTACTCTTACAGAGCACACAAGGAAATTACTTTAACCAAAACAATCCTGAAGCGATGGATCAGTTTTCACTGATTCATCCGACATCTAATGACACCACATGAATAGAACACTACTCAGTACACGAAAGTTACGAATCGTTTTGTCGACTTTCATCCTGTTACAATTAAATTTATTCAATACAAATGCGCAGGTTAACCTTTACAATGTATCATTCGCAACCGGAGTAGTTCCGGAAGACATGAATGGATTTAATCTTCTGATTGGTTCCAGTCAGGATAATGCAGTAAGTCCATTACAGAACATTGGTTTCAACTTTACTTACAACAATATTGTTTATTCACAATACTCAGTAAACTCAAACGGGTTGATGCGATTGGGTTCTACATTGGTCTCCACCAATGCAGTAAATCAATTAACAGTCAATTCAGATTTTCCAAAGATAGCGCCATACTGGGATGACTTGAATACAGCTGCTGCCGGATATTGCGGATCAAAAATGATTGGAGTAGCACCTAACAGAAAATTATCTATTGAATGGTTACTTGCAGTACCAAAAAATTCAGCCAATACAGGAAGAATTCAGGTATGGTTATATGAGACAACAAATGTGATTCAGTTTGTGTACAGCACGGGAATGAATGTGAATAATGGAGGCTATTCAGTTGGCTTAGCTGCTACAACAACAGATTACATCAGTGTTTCACCGGGTGGAGCATCTCCTTCATTCAGCAAGGTCATTGAGACAAATAATAATATCACAGCAATAACTTCAGGGGCTTCAGTGATCTTCACTCCTCCTGTACTCCCTCCTAGTTGTATTTTGTCGTCCACTCCCACGGGAACCGGAAATTCTAATGCGGTTCAGTTAAACTGGACTCCGGGTTCTGGAGACCCTACTTCTTATGATGTATATTTCGGAACAACATCTAATCCACCTTTGGTTTCTGTATCCCAGATCGCAACAACCTATAATCCTGGAGCTCTGGCTTATAATACAACCTATTTTTACAAGATAGTACCAAAGAACGGAGCAGGTCCTGCAAGCGGTTGCGCAGTAAATCAATTTTCTACTGCAACAGGAATTAATTATGATGTTAACAGGACAACAGGAAATACCTTTACGTCTATTCTCGGAACAGGAACATCTGCCAGCGGATGGAGAAACGGTACAAATACAGATGATAACCTCAGTACATCACAACCTATTGGATTTAACTTTCCTTACCAGGGTACCACCTACAGTAACTTTTCAGTTTCGACAAACGGTTTTATTACGTTTAATGTCGGCACATCGAATACAGGCGGAGGAAATGGTGTTTATAGTTATACAAATGGTCTGAATGCAGTTGGCGGAACTTTGATCGTGGCACCTTTCTATGAGGATCTTGTTTGTCAGGGAAACTCCGGTGCACAATCCAGTCTGGATGGTTCTATGAAATATGCTGTCAGCGGAGTTGTTGGCAGCAGAATATTGACTGTTGAATGGACAGGGATGGAAATTTATAATAATGCCGGACCGAATCTGAATTTCCAATTGAAATTGTATGAAGCAACGGGAGATATTGATTTCATCTATGGAACAATGGAAGGATTCAATGGTACATTTAATTATTTCTACTCCTATTCTGTCGGCTTGAATGGTATCAACATCAGTAATCCAGTATTAAACGCAGAGTACATTCATCAGATGAATGCTAACACAAGAAATTTCGGAAATTCTCCTTCGTCACAACTGGTAGAAGTACCTGCATGTAACTCCGCATTGAAATTTACACCAGGTGTATATCTTCCTTATGTTTTAGCTACACTTCCACCGGTAAATGATCAGAAAACTTCACCACAACATCTTGATGTGAATACTTCAACATGTACTGAACTTTGTGGAACATATTATGGTTCTGCAAACGCCACACCGACTCCGGCAATGCCAGCATGCAGCAGTGGTAATGCCGATGATGATGTGTGGTTTGAATTTACTGCAACGAATCCGAATACAACAATAAAAGTTCTCAGTGGTGGAAACTACGATGCAGCAGTCGAATTATATAATTCTTCAAATACATTACTATTGTGTGCCAATGTCAGCGGATTGGGATTGACAGAAACACTTTCACCAACAACATTGGTAACTGGACAACAATATTTTCTGCGTATTTATCATGCTCAAAGTGGATCAGGATCCGGTGCAGGACAGTTTTCTGTTTGTATAAGTGCAACAGCTATTCCACCGATAAATGATAATTGTGCAGCAGCAATTTCACTGCCTGTAGTTACAGGTGTATTCACTACAGGAAGTCAGACCGTTGCAGCAACTGCATCGGCATCAATTCCTTTATGTTCTGCACCTGGAACCATTCCGGATGATGATGTCTGGTATTCCTTTATCGCAACAAATACAACTGAGATTGTAACAGTTTCAGGAGGAACCGGATTCAATGCAGTGGTTCAGTTATTTTCAGGAACATGTGGCGCATTAACTTCAATTCAATGTGTAAACAATCTGGGTAATGGACAAACAGAGGTTTTAACAGCAAATAACCTTACGAAAAATCAAACATATTATATCCGTGTTTATCATTCAGGTGTTGGTGGTGGTACCGGATTGTTTTCAATAAATGTTTCTACATCCTTGCCTGCGTGTCCTGGCAATACTTCACCAAGCAGTCCTACTTCTGATGTTAGTCAATCAGGAATAACATTAAAGTGGTCACCGGTAGCAAATGCCAATTCATATACAGTTTATATGGAAAATGTGAATCCACCGACACAGATCTTAATTAATACTACAGACACAACTGCTATAACAGGTCCTTTGAACCAGGGAGAAAGTTATTACTGGCAGGTTCGTGCTAATAATACTGCTGGAGCTTCTCAGAGTTGCTTTGTGAGTACCTTCGCAACCGTACCGTTTGACTATGCATTAAGAGTAAAAGTATTTGTGGAAGCAATGTATCTTTCAAACGGGACTATGTATTCTTCATTGGTACCAAACGATACACTTTGTGATTCAATTTATGTCGGTTTAGCTTCTCCAGCTACGAAGCAGATACTTTGGAGCACAAAAACGATCCTGAATACAACTGGAACAGCAAGTGCCTTATTCCCTCAACCTGCTTTAGGACAGTCATATTATATCGTTGTCAAACACAGGAACTCTTTAGAGACCTGGAGTCAGGGTACGTTTGCGTTTAACGCACCTGATACGATCTATGATTTTTCAAATGCCGCAGGTAAAGCATTTGGAAACAATCAGGTCGAAGTTCAGCCGGGTATATTTGCTATTCATTCAGGAGATATTAATCAGGATGGTTTCATTAATGCATTAGATTATGTTACTACGGATAACAGTCTGGGAATGGGTTTTATTACCGGATATATTTCAACTGATGTAAACGGTGATGGAATTCTTGAATCTTCTGATTACAGCTTCATTGAAAATAAAACACGAACGGTAAGGAACGTACTCCATCCTTAGAAAATCCGGTTTTTTATCAATTTTCTACCAAGAAATTTAGTGCTTTAGCCAATTATTTACGTGGCCTTAACTCATATTTATTGCTTTTCACCTAAAACAGGGGTTAAATTGCTATGTTGAAAAGTTCGTGAAAGATCTGAAAGCCTTGTCCCGCAAGGGTTTCAGAATGAACTGTATATTTGCGCCACCCCACATATAATGAGAGTTTAGTTTTGGAAATCAGAAAAACGCATTTATTGAAGTTGATCAGGTATTTTGTTCTGTCAATTCTGGCAGTGACATATAGTACCTTAACCGTACATGGACAAGCTACATCAAGCGTTTCCGGTAACTGGTCTTCAGCCTTGATCTGGTCACCTGCAGCGCCATCTGCAGGGCAAACTGTGACAATACCTGCAGGAGTCACAGTTTATGTTGATGTGAATACAGTTATCATTTCTGATCTGGTCGTCAATGGAACATTAATAATTAATGCTGATGCAACTTCCGATCTGAATATTGCAGGAAATATCACGATCAATGGTAATTCCATTTTAGAAAATAATGGCGGGATACATGTGAATTCTCCGGGAAGTATTTTTACAATTTCCGGCACAGGAGTTTACATACATAATCCTTTCAGCAATTTAGCGACGGAAGAAAGTATCTTCTCAAATTGCAATGAAAATTTTTCTCCAACTTCAACACTTCAGATCAAGAAATGGTTCAATGGTTCTATTCCTTTAGGAGATCCAACGAGAGTTCAATCCAGTAATTTCGGGAATCTGATCCTTGAAGCAAATGTTCCCGGCGGAATGTGGGATCAGGATGGTTATTTTTCATTACCTACCCCGGCAAGAGTGAAAGGAAATCTGACAGTGAATGCAGGAACAATTGTAATGGATGATGGAACAGGAAACACAACATCACTGACACTGCAAAATGTCACCATAAATAATTTTGCAAATATTATCTTTCAGCGTGGAGGAAACAGAAACCTTACACTAATCACAGGGTCTTTTAATTTAAACAGCAATGCACCTGCTGCTCCTAGTGTAGTTCTTGATACAACTTACGGAATCTTAAACTGGACTGTCAATGGCAATCTGAATCTGAGTCACGATTTCAGTGCCGTCAATTCCGGGAATTACAGCACAGGAGCTGATATCAGAATTACTGTAAACGGAGACCTCAATTATACTAAAGGAAATGTTTGTCTGGTAAATAAAGCTGATGCGCCTTTGCGATTGACTATTACCGGCTCTCTGAATTTAAATAATACGGCAGGATTAGGGAGTATGAATTTTATTGAAGGCGGTAACGGAGCTCTTACTTTTTCAGCTGCTAATTTTAATTTGCAGGCAGGCACAAACAACTATCTGCTGGGTTCACCGGTTTCAGGTCAGCAATACAAAGGCATTGGTACTTTCACCGTCACAAATGACATGAACCTGAGCGGAAACAGCTCATTGTATTTTGCTTATGGCGATTCAAGTACAGGTAAGATCCGGATTGCGGTAACAAGGGATATAAATATTTCCGGTAATACAATTGTAAATGGTGCCTATACCAATGGTGCTTTTACGCTCAGAGCCGGTAGGAATCTCACGCATACACAAGGTAAATTCTCCGGTCAGAATTATATGGCAAATGCAGCAATAGATTCGATCATAGTTGGCACAGCCTTTTTATTTAATTCATCAGTGCCATCCGATTTTTTCAGGGCGAACCGGTCGGCAGGAAATACAATTGTGACCTCTTCCACATTTTCAGTATTAAATAGCGGAACAGCATATGGCCAGGGTGTAGCATTGGTAGATTCAGGGGCCGGAAACCTTAGTTTTTCTACAACGCAGTTCACTATCAGCGGAGGAAAGTTTACAGGAATTCTCTCCGGAAGTGGAACGCTTACTTTCAATTGTAGCGGTGCACTTACAATGTCTGCAGGTATCTTCAGGGGAAATGAGAATACTTTCTTTTCCAATGCCGGTGGCTTGACCTTTATTTCAGGGAGTATCGAATATACTGGTGGAATTTTTTCCTGTTATCATAATTCCAATAATGCAGGAAACGTTGGCACAGTTACGATCAATGGTGCCTGTTCAATTAATTATACAAATACGAGTGATGAGTTTACATTTATCGGACTGGCTTCAACCGGTTTTGATCTGAATAACCTCTCATTGACATTAAGTATATCAGGTGCATTTACCATCTCAGGAGTAACAGGAACATTTGTCTCAAGTCGTTCTCTTGGGAGCGAAACGATTTCACTAAGTTCACTGACAATTTCTGAAGGGAATAATAGTTTCAATTCTGTAAGTGGATCGCCAACGCCGAACGGACACAATGTGGTGATGACCATTGCCGGTAATTTAACGGTGAATGGAGGAAATACCTATCTCTCCGGTTTCTCACAAACCTTTACAGGAATTCTGAATGGAAACCTTCTGATCTCAGGCGGATCACTTGCAGTAAAAGGCGGTGACTGCACCACTACAACGTTTAACATACTAGGTGGTTTCACAATGACGGGCGGAGAATTCTATCTCCATAAATCTACATCGGACGAATTACCTGCATCTTCAACGATAACGGTAAATGTAAATTCAAACGATGATACAAATGGAGACTTCCTTCAGTCTGCAGGAACGATCCACTTCGATAATTGTCTTACTACACCACCTACACTGAACCTCATAATGAATATTAAGTCACCCAATTATACCATCAGTGGCTCCGGTTCAATTACTATGACGAAACCGGGAACAGGGTTGGTTTTCGGGAATATGAATTTTGCCAGGAACGGGGTGATCAATTTTAACCGGTCAGGAAGTCATTCCATTCAGCAAGTGAAGCAAACTGTGCAAACGAACTGTACTCTGGACATTTTAACCGGTGATCTTCAAATCGCATCGAACAACAGTATTTCAACACCACCTGAATTTCTTTGGGTAAATTCAGGAGCTATATTGAATGCGCATTCTGCAAAGATCTATTCAAATGCTTTGAATACAAATTCCGGAATCACGGTGCTGGGCAGATTGAAAACATCTCACCCAAATGGTCTTTATAATGCAACGACCAATGCAACTTTTTCAACAACACTTGCAGACAATCTTGAGTTTTACCTCACACCAAGTTCAGTAATCGAGTATAACGGTACTTCCAATCAGATTGTAACCGGAATCGGCATAGGAAGGGCACTTACATTCAATCACAAGTATGGCAGCCTTGATATTAATTTTCAAGGGGTAGCAAACGTTGATTTTGTTTATCCGTCGAATGTTCCAAACGACTCTTGCGTTTATATCCGGACCAATTTGATCCTTACAAAAGGAGAATTCAATCTTGATGACGACCATAACCCATCAAACGGTGGAGGAAGAATGATCTCGCTGGAAAGTCCTTCGATTTCGGCTATGCAGAGAACGACCGGATATATCCGAAGTGAAGTTGAAGATGGCAGTGCAATGGTAAAATGGACAATGAATTCTACAGTCGGAGCACATACTTTTCATTTCGGATATAGTTCTACAGAGTATATTCCTTTTATCTACAATCAAATTTCAGGAACTTCAGGAAGTGTATATGCTTCAACGTACCATACAGCAAATACGAACCTTCCCTACCCTCCTACTGTCACTCATGTCAGAAACAATCTCGGACTTGATAACAGTGCAAATACGGTTGACAGGTTCTGGTATTTGAATCTGGTTAATGCTACAACATATAATACAACGCTGACTTTTACTGCTACGCCTACTGAAATCGGTGGGATAACTACATTGCAGGCACAAAGATGGATCGCTCCATTCATTTCATGGACAAATCCGGTTCCGGGGGTTCAGGTGAGTAATGCCAGTGGAAATACAACAAGCGGACTTTCATCTATATTGAACTGGTGGACATTGAGCGGAAACAATTCACCATTACCGGTAGATCTACTCAGTTTTACAGGTGAATGTGATGGCGGTACAGTAAACTTAAAGTGGTCAACAGCCAGTGAGATCAACAACGACCACTTCAGCCTTCAACGCAGTCAAGATGGTGTAACATTCAAGGAAATAGCCGTTGTGACAGGAAATGGTAACAGTACTACATTGAATGATTATTCCTATACGGATAAAAATCCACTGGATAAGATTGGTTATTATCGGTTAATTCAGGTTGACTTTGACCTTAAAGAAACAGTTTATGGACCGATAGCAGTTCAAAACTGCCATTCTGATCATTTGGATGTATCAGTTGTATCGGATGGAAATATTCCAAGACTTTTCATTGATTCAAAAGAATATAAATTACTTCAGATCGTCATCTTTGATACAAACGGAAAGCTCTTGTCAAATACAAGTCTTGATGCAGCGCCAGGGTTCTCAGAACACGAATTGGATCTTGAAGATCCGGCATCGGGTATTTACTATGTCAAAATCCAAAGCGATATGGATTTTGTCACAAAGAAATTTTATATTAAATAATTCGTTTCTTTGGGCATAAAAATTTCGTTTTAACCCGGATTGACTACTAGAGAATTTAAATACTCCGATTTTACTGTTACCATTTATCCATCGATCCAAGATTGCAGGGAAAGTTGGAATGTGCTTAGATCAGAATTTCTTTCAGTTAAATATCTGAAAGTACTTGAAAAGTCAGATCCTTCCGATCTTAAATTCCGGTATGTTACCATCACCAATTCCATGAACGAAGTCTGTGGAATTATCTATTTTCAGTTGCTGAAATTTTCGGGTAAAAATGTCCATCTTACAAATAAACCGGTCCTTTCACTTTTGGTCGATGTAGCATTAAGGATCTGCACTTTTAAAATTCTCATTTGTGGAAATGTATTTGCTGTAAACTTCAGACCATATTCCTTCGACCCGCAAAAGATCACGGAACAAGAAATGTATAAGATCGTAGAGCAATATTGTTTACTTGAAAAAAGTGATGCAATTCTGCTCAAAGATTTTGGACCGGATCAATCGAATAGTACTTTGTACTCAATGGGATTTCAGAATTATACTGCAGATCTCACGATGTGTCTGGATGTAAAACCTGAATGGAAGACTCTGGATGATTATAAAAATTCTCTTTCAAAAAAATATCGTAAAAGATTTGAAAAAATAACTTCAGCAGGATCAGGAATTGAACGGAGGGAATTGTCTTATTCGGAGATCATCAGCTTTCGCGAAGAACTATTCAGACTTTTTAAACAAGTATCAGCAAAGCAAACAATTGCTATGGGTCTGATCGATAAGAATTACTTTGAAGAATTCAAACTGGCTTTTCCCGAGAAATTCAGATTGATCGGATATTTCAGAGATGAGAAATTGATTGCTTTTTGCACGTACATTGACAGGGATCATTTACTGGAAGTTCATTATATCGGCATGAACTATGAACTCAATGAAAAATATAATCTCTACTTTAACATCTTGTTTGACAGTAATGCGCTTGCCATTTCAGAACAAAAACAATTACTGGAATTAGGAAGAACGGCAAGAGAAGCAAAAGCGAATCTGGGCTGTAAAGCAGTATATTTTAACGACTACATGAAACTCAACAGTAAAATCGCGATCAGAGCAGCTGATTGGTTTGGAACTAATTTTCAACGATCTATGGGAGAAGAATGGCAAAAGAGAAATCCTTTTAAAAGTCATTAGAAAAAACTACATTTGGCGAATAACCTAATTGACAAAATGGATCAAAATTCTCAGAAAAATCAGTTTTTACCGGTTGTGTTGTTAATTCTTTTAGCTGCATTAACCCGATTCATCCCGCATCCTTTTAATTTCACGGCTGTCGGGGCAATGGCCTTATTTTCCGGTGCTAACTTCAAGGATAAGCGATTTGCTTACCTGATGCCAATAGCAGTTATGGCCCTTACAGATCTGTTCATTGGATTTCATTTCTCTATCTTACCGGTATATGCTTGCTTTGTTTTTACCGTATGGATGGGTACAAGAATTTCTTCAAAACAAAATATCCTAAATGTGAGTGCTTCTTCAATCACTTCATCAGTTGTTTTTTTCCTGATCACAAACTTACCTTTCTGGTATCTTGACCAGCATTTGTATTCAATGAATCTTCAGGGTACACTTCTGAGCTACACAATGGCGTTACCATTCTTTTCGAATCAGATCTTAGGAGATCTATTCTTTAACGGAATTTTATTTTCCGTTTATCATTTAGTCGTATTGAAAAACAGGAAAGTGATTGCATAATCTTTTTCCCGGATTACTATAAAAAACGAAACCTAGCCTTACGGGGCTAGGTTTTTCTTTTTCAACCTTACGGGGTTGAATTTGGGATATACCAATCTTACGGGATTGTTTGAAAAAGTTATCAAATCTCTTTTGTTTGTGTGTGGGACAATGTGTGATGTGTGATAACTGAATACTTTAACGCCTATACATGAAATTAAGATCGGTATGAAAGATTGAATTCATCCCATCTGTAAGAAATTCCGGTTTTATGTTCAAAATGAAAGCACGCAAAATGCTTAAGCAATTCAAAAAAGAAACCGACATTATAAAATGCTGATTCTCTGAATTATCAGTTTACCTTAAAAAAAGAAAAGGTTAGAGAATAGAATTACAGTCCTGAGATTTAAAATCAGAAACCGCATCAAAATGAACAGAAGTAATGAAATTATAGAATATAGTTAGTCTCTCCCGCTGATAAATCCACCAAGGATCCCTCCGATTCCCCTGCTTTCATCTTTACCACCACCCCATCTGCTTGCTGAAATGATCCGGTCAGCAAGTCTGGAAAAAGGAAGAGTTTGTAAATACACAATTCCCGGTCCGGTTAAGGAAGCATAAAATAATCCTTCTCCACCGAAGAGTACATTTTTAAAACCACCGATGAATTTAATATCATAGTCGACAGTTGGTTGAAAAGCAACAAGGCAACCAGTATCAACACGAAGGTGCTCATTGGGTTTCAGTTCTTTTTTAATAACTGTACCACCTGCATGAATAAATACTTTTCCATCGCCACTCAGTCTTTGCAAAATGAATCCTTCACCACCAAATAAACCAGCGCCTATTCGTTTAGTGAATTCGACACTGATATCAGTTCCCTGGGCAGCGCAGAGGAATCCATCGCGCTGGCAAAGAAAAGTTCCACCTACTTCATTAAGGTGAATTGGAATGATCTTTCCCGGATAAGGAGCTGCAAAAGTTACATTCCGTTTTCCGTTTCCTGTATTCAGAAAACTGGTTATGAAAAAATTTTCACCGGAAATGACACGTTTCAATCCGGAAAAAATACCACCTTCAGTACCGGTCTGCATTTCAATGCCATCTTCCATATATAGCATTGCACCAATCTCTGCCCGAACTGCTTCATTAGGGTCCAATTCAATTTCGACAGCTTGCATGTCGTCGCCAAAAATTTTATAATCAATTTCGTGTGCCATAATGAGATTCTTTTTTAGTTACCGTTTAACAATGTATTTTCTGCAGCTTTCAGGATTTCAAATGCCCCTTCTTTAGTCGAAGATTCTGCATAGGTCCTCAGAACAGGTTCTGTTCCGGAAGCCCTGATGAGTAACCATTCATCATTATTATCATCAAAGAAATATTTGTATCCGTCAAGATCCTCAATTCTTTTTACCTGATATTTACCAAATGCCTTGTAGGCATTGTTGGCAGTATTCTTTACGATCTTTTGTTTTACTTCTTCTTTCAGATGTAAGTCATTTCTTTCGAAAGAAAATGCACCCACGATCTGATCGATCTCCTGGATCAGATCCGGGATCTTCTTACCGCTCTTGGCCATAAATTCCCAGATGATAAGACCGATCCAGATTCCATCTCGTTCAGGAATGTGTCCTTTAATAGCAATACCACCGCTTTCTTCGCCACCAACCAAAACGTCTTCGTTCAGCATGATCTCACAAATATATTTGAAACCAATTTTTACTGTTTCAATTGGAAGTCCATAATGTTTACAAAGTTTTTCAACTTTAGGAGTTGTACTGAAAGCTGTACAAACTTTTCCTTTAACTCCTTTGTATTTGACCATGTAATGGATCAGTAAGAGAATGATGTGATGTGAATCGACAAAGTTTCCTTTGTTATCATACATACCGATCCTGTCGGCATCACCATCAGTTACAAGTCCGCTATCGATCTTGCCACTATTCTTGATCAGTTCAGAAAATTCACGAAGGTTTTTATGTATTGGTTCCGGTGCTTGTCCGTGAAAACCTGGATTATCATCACAATGCAACATAGTGATCTCCGGAAAAAGTCTTTTGATTACATTCTGTCCCGAGCCATACATAGCATCATAAGCAAGATTCAATCCCGAATTACGGATAGCATTCAGATCAAAATTTTGTTCAACAGCCTTTATGTATTCACCTTCAAGATCAATGTTCTGAACTGTTCCTTTTTTGATCAATTCATCAATGCTGAATTCATCCAGATCAACCGTAGAACGTTCTGCAATAATATCTTCAATTTCCTGAACATTGGAAGGAGTCATTGGTCCACCATAAGAACCTTTCAACTTGAAACCATTATATGAAGGTGGATTATGCGAAGCGGTAATGATAATTCCGGCATCCGCTTTATGGGCTACAGTACCCAAAGAGATCATTGGTGTAGATACAAATCCTTTTGCTAAATATGTTTTAACACCTTTCGCTGACATCACCTTTGCAACAGTCTCTGCAAAAAGTTCACCGGCGAATCTGCAATCATGTCCGACAACAACAGAAGGTGACTTTTTGTTTTTTAATAACCATGTGGCCGTAGCTTCTGCTACCCTGGCTACATTTTCAACAGTAAATTCCCGTGCAATGATCGCTCTCCAGCCATCAGTTCCAAATTTTATTTTTGTCATACTTGTTTTAATTTGTCCGGCAGAACCGGAATAAGAAATGTAGTGCGAAAATAACTTCTTTTTGCTAAAAAAGGGATATCCCAGACTATTTTTTTGATTTTAAATAAGAAATCTGTTAGGAATTATGAAGTTTATCATGACCTGATTCCACGGCGATCCAGTGCCTTTTGAAATCTGCGTGCATTCTCCAGATGTTTACTGTACGTTGACGCAAACGAATGATATCCTGAAAAATCCTCCTTCGCGCAGAAATACATATAGGTATGATTGGTATAATTCAAAACTGCATTGAGGGAATTGATAGTTGGCAAACAGATCGGTCCGGGTGGAAGACCTTTGTACTTGTAGGTATTGTACGGTGATTCAATTTCCTTATATACATTTAATACCCGGTTGATCGTAAAATCTCCCAAAGCATATACAAGTGTCGGGTCAGCTTCAAGCTTCCAGTCTTTTTTGAAACGATTGATATAAACTCCGGCTATGATGGACTTTTCATCTTCCTTGTTTGATTCCATTTGCACAATGGAAGCAATGACAGATACCTGTACCGGAGTGAAATCAATTTTCTTTGCTTTCAGTAATTTTTCGGGAGTCCAGAATTTATCATATTCTTTTTTCATTTTTTGTATGAATTTATCTGCACTTGTATTCCAGTAAAATTCATATGTATTGGGAATGAACATTGAAAGAATATTATCAGGGGTAAATCCGAGTTTTCCGGTATAATCGTGATCATTTAAAAGATTCAGCACAGCATTTCCCGGCGCTTCGATCTGTTCACTGATCCGTTGGGCCAACTGATCTTTTGTACGGATATTATTGAAAATTACATTGACAGGAGTTTGCTTTCCTGAGCGAAGGAGAGTGATCAGTTCTTTATTTGACATCTTGGGAGTAAGCTTGTACTTACCAGGTTTTACCTTAGTGTCATATTTCATCTGATGGGCAGTCCACCGGAAAGATTTCTCATCAAGTAACAAATTATCCTTCTCCAGGATATCCACCAATCCTTCAAAATCAGTTCCGGTGGGTATAAAAATAAAAGGCGACGTACTTTTCGCCGAAAATATATTCGGTGTATAGATCTTCTTATAAATTAGAATCCCCATCACTGAAACGATGAGCAGAAGACCCAGAACGGTACCCCATACTATTCTGAATATTAGTTTCTTTTTTGCCATATTAAATCCGCTACGAAAATACCCAGGGAATTCAACAAACGATAAGATTGCCTTAATTATTTCTCAACAAACGGATGCGAGATTTGGGACAAATTCTACTCAGATGACAACCTACCTACTTCATGTTACAATTGCCGAAGCTATTAAAAAGCTTTCAGAGATTCTGCTAAGCAGGAATTATGAAATTACGCTCCATAACCCGGACAGGAGCATGATCGTGGCCTATACAAATCAGGATTCTTTGAGAATGGTGCAGATCAATATTTACTGCATTAACAATTACCTGGAAATTAATGTTCATTCTACCTGCTTCAGCAAAGGAACTTCACTCCTGACGAATGACATTGATGAGGAAGAACTGATTGCAAGGGAACTTGAGAATTATTTTGCTTATACTGAAAACACATTTCGCTTAACTCCTGAGGATTATGTATTTAGTTATCTCTGAGAAATCCCGCTAATGTTATAGTGTTATTGAATTAACAATCCCTTTACATTGAATCGGTATTTTTACAAAAAGATAATAATGGAAAATAAGAATATAAAGATCCTGGTGGTTGATGACGAGCCGGATATTGTAGAGATACTAAAGTACAATTTAGAGAAAGAAAAGTTCACCGTATTTAAAGCATATAGCGGCGAAGAATGTATTACTTCGGCGATAGCGAATAATCCGGATATGATCATTCTTGATATCCGAATGCCAGGTATGACGGGAATCGAAGCCTGCCGGTCATTGCGGGAAAATGAAAAATTTGCAGAAACACCTATTCTTTTTTTAACAGCAGATTCAGATGAATACACAACAATGAATGCTTTTGATGCGGGTGGAAGTCATTTTATCACTAAACCGATCAAGCCATCTATTCTGGTCAGTATTATCAAAGAGTTAACTGAAAAAGAAAAGAGTTAATATAGAAATGATGAAAAAGAAAAGTAGAATTTTCAAATTAACACAACAAAGTTGATTTTTAGCGAAAATTCAAAGATTTTATCGAAATCCTTAACATTAGCTTAATATTAAATCAACGATTCTGTAACCTCGTGTACGTTCATTTACAAAAAAATAATCTCACATGAAAAAACAGATACTTGGTTTATTAATGATGGCAGGTTTGATCTCAAACGGGACTTCAATGGCACAGGAAGTTGCGACAGAAGATACCCTGACTCCGGCAGTAGCGATCATCCGACAGGAGCTTGATGTATTAAAACGGATAAAGGTAACGGGTTATCTTCAGACTCAATTTCAGTACGGTGATTCGATCGGATCAGCTGCTTATTCCGGCGGATCTTTTGGAGCTGGAGTCGATAAGCGTTTCATGATAAGAAGAGGTCGCGTTAAAGTTCAATATGATGCACCACTAAATGATAAAGGAATCAGTACTTCTCAATATGTTCTTCAGTTCGATGTAACTGAAAGAGGTCTGACGATAAAAGATGTTTATGCTAAGCTTACAGATAAATGGATCGGATGGTTTTCATTGACAGCGGGAATGCAAAATCGTCCATTTGGATTTGAAATTCCATATTCATCAAGTCTTCGCGAGTCCCCGGAAAGAGGTAGAATGTCGCAAATTCTTTTTCCAGGTGAAAGAGATCTTGGTGCAATGGTAACGATTCAAGGGCCGAAAACATCAAACTGGAACTGGCTGAAATTAGAGGCAGGAATGTTTAATGGTAATGGTGCTCCTGGTGTTGGTGCAAGTGTTGCAGACTTTGACAAACAAAAAGATTTCATTGGTCATCTTACAGCAGTGAGAAATAATAAGTCAGAAACAGTGAAATACGGATTAGGTGCTTCCTTCTATTCCGGTGGATATAGAATAGATACAGTGAATGGATATAATTTTGCTGCAGATGCTGCCGGTGTAAAAGGCTTTGTTATCGGAACTGATAAGAATAGCGTGAAACCAGTTGGTATCGGTACGAGAAATTACTCTAAGCGCCAGTACGTTGGTTTTGATGGACAATTAAACATAGACTGGAAACCAGGTATGACAGTATTACGTGCAGAGTATATTCAGGGTGAGCAACCGGGTTCCGGAACTTCAACTACAAGTCCAAATTCAAATGCACCAATAACATCAGATATCTACAACCGTAAATTTAACGGCGCTTATTTATATTTCCTTCAATCGATCATGCAAAGTCCATGGCAAGTGATCGTTAAGTACGACTGGTATGATCCAAACACAGAAATTGAAGGAAATGCAATTGGCACGGTTGTTAGTGGTGGGTTGAAAACAACAAATGCAACTGATTTGAAATATACTACCCTTGGATTAGGTCTTGCTTATCGTTGGGATGCGAATGTGAAATTAACAGCATACTACGATATGCCAACAAATGAAACTTCAAACAATTTGTCAGGCTATACAAAAGATCTTAAGGATAATTCTTTCACTCTACGGATGCAGGTTAAATTCTAAAAAAAACAATAAAAAAAAAGAAAAATGAAAAAAATTATTTTAGCAGCGGTGATGATGGGAAGTGCAATTTTTTCAAATGCACAAAAGATCGTTATTAAAGGAAGTGATACTGTACTTCCACTAGCTCAGAAAGAAGCCGAGATATTCATGAAGAAGAATGCCGGAAAAAGTGTAACAGTGATCGGAGGCGGAAGTGGAGTTGGTATTTCTGCGCTACTTGATAATTCAACAGACATTGCTATGTCGTCAAGAAAGATCAAGATGGACGAACGTATGAAACTACAGGATGCCGGACGAGCATACAAAGAGGTGATCATTGCAAATGATGCATTATCTGTTATCGTTAATCCTTCAAATAAAGTGAGCAAACTAACACGGGCACAGCTTGAAGGAATTTTCACAGGAAAGATCAAGAACTGGAAAGAAGTTGGCGGAGATGATCTACAGATCGTTGTTTATTCTCGCGAAACAAGTTCAGGAACATATGAGTTTTTCAAGGAGCATGTTATGAACCGTAAAAATTATGCTTCATCAGTCCTGAACATGCCTGCAACGGGAGCGATCATTCAGTCGGTTTCACAGACAAAAGGTGCGATTGGATATGTTGGATTGGCCTATGTTACCAAAGAAGTGAAAGATGTTGCGGTAAGTTATGACGGAAAAACATATACCCTTGCTACGATTGAAAATGCAAAGAACAAATCCTACCCTGTTGTTCGTCCACTTTACTTCTACTATCCTACTTCAAAAGAGGCTGTTGTAAAACCATACCTTGATTTTATCCTTTCTACAGAAGGTCAAAAAATTGTTGATCAAGTTGGTTATATAGGATTAAAGTAATCATTTTATTTAATTACTTTTGGTTTAAGTTAGCCGATTCAGGAATGGATCGGCTAATATTACGCTTAGAGGTCAGGCTACACAAACAGATATGAAAATAAAACGCTTAATTGAAAAGATCATTGAAGGTGCTTTAATGATAAGCAGTAGCATATCAACACTTGCCGTTTTACTTATCGTGGTCTTTCTTTTCAGAGAAGGGTTTTCGCTGTTTAACACCTCTCCATTGGAGAATCACAATGTAATCGTTGTCAATAAAAGCAATCCTGTAAACCGCCTGAATGCCACACAGATTAAAGCAATCTTTGACCAGGAAATTACCAACTGGAAAGATCTGGGCGGCAAGAACGATTCAATAATTCTTTTTACAATAAATGATCTTTCTAATTATTTTTCAGACGAAGAAGTCGGGGCAGAATTTGAATTTCTCCCTGAAAAACTAAACAGCCTGGTTGATTCAAATCCGACTATGCTGGCTGTTTACACAGACAAATACCTCTCAAAAGATCTGAGAGGGAAAATAATTGATGTCGATAAAAACAACATTCCTGATTTTCTTGGAGGTACACAATGGTTTCCCACAGCCGAACCGGCTGTTCAATTGGGTGTTGCACCGCTTATCTTAGGAACTTTGCTTGTTTCCTTTTTTGCGATCCTTTTTGCATTACCGATCGGACTTGCAACTGCAATTTATATGGCAGAGGTTGCGGATGAACGATTGAGAAAAATATTAAAACCAATCATTGAATTACTTGCCGGAATTCCTTCAGTAGTTTATGGTTTCTTTGGTTTGATCGTCATCGTTCCGATGATCCATGATGTATTTCATTTACCTGTTGGAGAAACTGCATTGGCGGGCAGTATTGTACTTGGCATCATGGCTCTTCCGACAATCATTACGGTATCAGAAGATGCGATCCGGAACACTCCACGTAGTATGAAAGAAGCCTCACTTGCATTGGGGGCAAATAAATGGCAAACTATTTACCGGGTTGTTATCCCCTATTCCATGTCCGGGATCTCCGCCGCAGCCATCCTTGGTATAGGAAGGGCTATCGGAGAAACAATGGCCGTCTTGATGGTAACAGGAAATGCGGCTGTCATGCCGAAATCATTGCTACAACCGGTCAGAACAATTCCAGCTACGATTGCAGCTGAATTGGGCGAAGCACCAGCCGGTGGAGTACATTATCAGGCATTGTTTGCATTAGGATGTATCTTATTCCTGATCACAATGGCAATAAATATTTGGGTACAATCAATTTCTTCCCGGAGAAAAATGAATAAATAACATGTCGAAAAACATTAAAGAAAAAATTGCATTCTGGATCTTCAGATTATTAAGCTTAGGAGTACTCCTGATCTTATTCTGGATCCTTGAATTCATTTTTGTAAGAGGCTGGCATATGCTCAGCTGGGATTTTTTTACAAAGATGCCGGAAGACGGGATGACAAAAGGCGGGATCTATCCGGCTATAATCGGTACACTCTATCTTGTAGCCGGATCAATGTTAGTGGCATTCCCTCTGGGAGTAATGGCAGGAATTTATATTCACGAATACACACTTGATTCTTTTTTCAAAAGATTCATTAAGCTGATGACAAATAACCTTGCAGGAATTCCATCGATCGTTTTCGGACTTTTCGGAATGGCTTTATTTGTGAACTATATGGAATTCGGAGATAGTATCGTTGCAGGTTCACTTACATTAGGATTACTTGCACTTCCTGTTGTGATCAGAGTGACAGAAGAAGCATTGATAGCAATTGATGATTCATTCCGTCACGGGAGTTATGCATTAGGAGCTACAAAATTACAGACTGTCAGGAAAGTAATTTTACCAATGGCAATGCCCAACATCATTACCGGACTGATCTTGTCAATAGGTCGTGTTTCCGGAGAAACCGCTCCGATCTTATTCACAGTTGCTGCGTATTTCCTTCCTAAATTGCCAACCAGTGTTTTCGATCAGGTCATGGCATTACCTTATCACCTGTATGTAATATCAACCAGCGGAACAAAAGTAGCAGAGTCACGGGATATGGCTTATGGGACTGCGCTGGTTTTAGTGCTGTTTGTTCTGATCCTGAACCTGCTTGCCAATGCACTGAGAAAGTATCTTGGAAACAAAGTTAAAATGAATTGATCTTATCATGAATAAAATTGAAACAAAGAATTTAAATTTATACTACGGCACTTTTCATGCACTGAAAGGAATTTCAATGGCAGTAAAAGCAAATACTGTGACTGCATTGATCGGGCCTTCGGGATGCGGTAAATCAACCTACCTCCGTCTATTCAACCGTATGAATGATCTTATTCCGGGTGTAAAGATCGATGGTGATGTATTACTTGATGAAAAGGATATTTACAACAGCAAAGGATTACGTATTGATGAACTGAGGAAGAAAGTCGGAATGGTATTTCAAAAACCCAATCCTTTTCCAAAGAGCATTTTTGAGAATGTTGCATATGGCCTCAGGGTAAATGGGATGAACCATCCTTCCTTCGTAGAAGAAAGAGTTGAAACTTCGTTACGACAGGCAGCACTATGGGAAGAAGTAAAAGACAAACTGAAAAAATCAGCTTTTGCATTATCAGGTGGGCAACAACAAAGATTGTGTATTGCAAGAGCACTTGCCATAGAACCATCTGTACTTTTGATGGATGAACCGGCTTCTGCACTTGATCCGATCTCCACGGCAAAAATTGAAGACCTCATCTATGAACTGAAAAATAAGTATACGATCATTATCGTTACCCATAACATGCAACAGGCAGGACGGGTAAGTGATAAGACAGCGTTTTTCTATCTTGGTGATCTCATTGAATTCAACGATACGAATATTATCTTTACAAATCCTTCTGATCCTAAGACACAGAGTTATGTGACGGGAAGGTTTGGGTGAGAAATGAAGTGGAATGAAAAATTAGAACCGGCCTTCTTTGTGTTCGTTATTTATTAATAAAATTAATCAAAAAAAAATGACTCATTTAGATGTAGAATTAAAAAGATTAAAAGCTGAAACAGTTGAGATGTTTGAACTGGTAACACAACAGATGAAAAAATCTCAGCTTGCTTTTATTGGATTTGACAGGGAATTGGCGAGGGAAGTGAATTTTAATGAGAAGCGAGTGAATGCACTTGAACTGAAGATCGATAAGGATTGTGAAAATATATTTGCCTTGTTCAATCCGGTTGCCATTGATCTCCGTTTTGTATTGGCCGTTTTAAAGATCAATAGTAACCTTGAAAGGATCGGTGACATTGCAGATGGAATCAGCCGATATGTGATCGGTACTGGAAATGCTTTTGATAAAGAGCTCATTGATATAACACGGGTAAATGAAATGTTTGACATGGCTGTCAAAATGCTTTCAGATGTTCAGAAGGCATTTGATTCAGAAGACACAAAGATCGCAAGGGGTATATTTCAGAAGGATGATCTGTTGGATGAGATAAATGAGAATGCAAATTCTGTAATTGAAAAATACATCCGCTCACATGATCAGAATATCAGTCAGTCACTTCATATCATTTCTGCTGTGAGGAAACTTGAAAGAACCGGTGATCAGGTAAAAAATGTTGCTGAAGAAATAATTTTCTATCTTGAAGCTAAAATCCTGAAGCACGTAGCTGAAAAAGAGAAATTGTGATCCGATGATCTATTTTCCGGATTTCAGTTTTCTTTTTATTCTTTGAATCAATGCCGGTCCTTCATAAATGAATCCTGTATAAAGTTGGATCAGGTCTGCTCCGGCATTCAGTTTTTCCAAAGCATCTTTTTCAGAATGGATACCGCCTACTCCAATGATAATAAATTTCTTATCAGATCTTTCCGCTAAATACCGGATCACATCTGTACTGCGTTTGGTAAGAGGCTTTCCGCTTAAACCTCCAGCACCAATTCGTGTAATTTCATTGACATCTGTAACCAGATTTTCCCTTGATATCGTAGTGTTAGTCGCTATTACGCCGTCAAGTTTTGAAGTATGCAATACTTCAATGATCTCATCCAACTGATCGTTGGTAAGATCAGGTGCGATCTTTAATAAAACCGGCTTTCGCTTTTTTGAACGTTCAAGAGCAAGTTCATCATTCATGATCTGTAATGAAGTCAGGATCTTCAATAACGGTTCCTTTTCCTGAAGCGAACGCAATCCGGGAGTATTCGGCGATGAAACATTCACGACAAAATAATCTACTACATCAAACAACGTTTCGAAGCAGATCATATAATCTTTAACGGCATCCTCATTGGAAGTACTTTTATTCTTACCAATGTTTCCGCCTATAATAACCCCGTCATGATTCTTCTTCAGATTGATCAGCATCTGGGTCACACCTTCATTATTAAATCCCATTCGGTTAATGATGGCAGAATCTTCCGGTAATCTGAAAAGCCGTGGTTTTTCATTTCCGGGTTGTGGTTGAGGAGTGATCGTTCCCACTTCTATGAAACCAAAACCGAGCGCTGCAAGTTCTGAATACAACTTTGCATCTTTATCGAAACCGGCTGCCAGACCGACCGGATTTGGAAATTCAATTCCCATCAGTTTTTTAGAAAGGATTTTCGAATCTGAATTATAAGTTGCGTTGACAAGCGATTTTACAAATGGAAGTTTAAAAGCAATTCTTAAAAAAGAAAAAGTGAAGTGATGAACCCGTTCCGGAGCGAAACGGAAAAGAATTGGGCGGATGATGGATGTATAAAAACTCATTGCGGCGAAAGTACAGATTTTTAGTGAGTGCAATCGATTGGTTATTCCCGGTTCGCAAACTTATCTTATTGAACGTCAGATTTCAGCAAGTTAAAGGGCTGAAGCCATTAGAACCATTTTACCTGAGCACTCCTCCATTTCCGGGTATAATTTGCCGGTTCAAAATAAATATTTAGATTTGCCTAAATTTTAATTTCATGCTGACTTATACAGAAGAAAATTACCTGAAGGCAATATTTCAGCTTCAGGAGGATGAGAAAAGTAAAATAAGTACCAATTCAATTGCAGAAAGGTTGTCGACAACACCGGCAACTGTTTCAGATATGTTACAGAAACTATCTGCAAAAAAAATGGTGAATTACCTAAAATACTATGGAGTTAGTCTGACCGCAGCCGGAAAAAAGAAAGCGATCAACGTAGTCAGGAAGCATCGCCTGTGGGAACTTTTCCTGTATGAAAAATTAGGTTTCAATTGGGATGAAGTTCATGAGGTGGCTGAGCAAATGGAGCATATACAATCTGACATCTTAGTTCAGAAGTTGTATGATTTTCTGGATAAACCCAAGACCGATCCACATGGTGATCCTATTCCGGATGAGAATGGAGTTTTCCCTGATTTGAAAACAGTCCCACTGGCAGTGGTAGATCCAAATAAAGAGGCTGTAGTTATCGGTGTATCCGATCACCGTCCGGATTTTTTGCAATACCTTCAAAAGATCGGAGTCAAAATAGGAAAGAAATTAAATATAATCGAAGTGATTTCATTTGATAAATCGATGGATATATCCATTGAAGGAAGCCGGAAGTCAATTCACATCAGTCATGATGCTGCAAAAAGTATTATGGTAAATTTAGTTTAAACAATTAAGCGATCTAAAATGGCATTCAATGATAATTCACTTTCTGAAGTACATGAAAGTGTAGATACCACTCAAAAGACCGGCAGGTTCAGAAAACTCTTTGCTTTCCTTGGTCCGGCCTATTTGGTCAGTGTAGGTTATATGGACCCTGGAAACTGGGCAACCGATATTGCAGGTGGAAGTAAATTCGGCTATGCATTGATCTGGGTATTACTGATGTCGAATCTAATGGCAATTCTTTTACAGAGTCTGAGTGCGCGACTTGGAATTGTCAGAGGAAGAGATCTTGCGCAAGCATCAAGGGAAACTTATTCCCGTCCTGTCAACTTTGCCTTATACATTTTAGCAGAAATTGCAATCGCATCGTGTGATCTGGCAGAAGTTCTTGGTATGGCAATCGGACTACAGCTTCTTTTTGACATTCCATTGATGTGGGGAGTTTTAATAACGGTACTTGACACCTTCCTCCTTTTATTCCTGATCAATTACGGGATCAGAAGAATGGAGGCATTTATACTTGGCTTGGTTTCCATAATCGGGATGGCATTTTTAGCAGAGATGATTCTGGCTAAACCATCATTAGCAGAAATCAGTACCGGCTTCATTCCATCACTTCCGGATAGCACAGCATTGTATATTGCAATAGGTATAATTGGTGCAACTGTAATGCCTCACAATTTGTACCTGCACTCTTCCCTGGTTCAGACAAGAAAATTCAAAAGAAATTCCATTGATATCAGAAAGGCGATCAGGTATAATATTTTCGATTCCGTGATAGCTCTAAACCTGGCCTTTTTTGTCAATGCGGCAATTCTCATTTTAGCAGCATCTGCATTTTTCAAGAATGGAATGTACGAAGTATCCGAGATCCAGGATGCACATAACTTTCTTGCTCCACTGCTTGGTTCCGAACTCGCTCCGAAGTTATTTGCCATTGCCTTGATCGCAGCAGGACAAAGTTCAACCATTACCGGGACTTTAGCCGGACAGATCGTAATGGAAGGATATTTAAAATTAAGAATTGCACCGTGGATCCGCCGCTTACTCACAAGATCTCTGGCGATCATTCCGGCGTTGATAGCGATCTACTATTTTGGTGAAGCTGCAACGGGGAAACTGCTGATCCTTTCACAGGTGATCTTAAGTATGCAACTTGGTTTTGCTGTCATACCCCTCATTCACTTCGTTAGTGACAAAACGAAAATGAAAGAATTTGTTATCCCAATGTACGTAAGAGTTCTATCCTGGCTGGTTGCCGGAATAATTGTCAGCCTGAATGTAAAACTGGTATTTGAACAGATCAACGACTGGCTGACTACCTCTGAGAATCCAATGATCATTACTTTTTTGGTAATTCCATTAGTACTAGCAGCGGCTATGTTGCTATTGTACATCACCTTCAGACCACTTTTCAGACAAAAAGAAAAAGAAGATATCATTCCAGTACATGCCCGGATACGTTCAGTCAAACCGGAAAAGATCAAGCCATACAGGCGAATTGCCATTGCAGTTGACTTCTCATCAAGCGACCATTTGAATATAAGTAATGCTTTAGCTCAAGGTGGAAAAGATGCTGATTATCTGCTTATTCACGTCATTGAATCGGCTGGTGCTTTATTCATGAAAAATGAGATCCGTGATTATGAATTTATGACAGATGTAAAAAATCTGAATCGTTATTCTGACGAGTTGAATGAAGATGGTTATAAGACAACGATCAAACTTGGTTATGGCAATCCGAAAAAGGCAATTCCTGCATTGGTAAAAGAGTTCAAAGCTGATCTGCTGGTAATGGGTGCTCACGGACATAAGGGGTTCAAGGATTTCATCTTTGGGACCACGGTTGATTCCGTTCGTCACAAGATCGGAATACCGTTATTGATCGTAAGAAATTAGAAGAACCTAAATCATTTCGTACTTTTACAAATGAATATGGCCAGGGAGCAGATCAGCATAAAAAATAAGAAAGCCTCGTTTGAGTATAGTTTTTTAGTTTCGTTTACAGCAGGTATTATGCTGACAGGCACTGAAGTAAAAGCTATCAGGGAAGGTAAAGCTACCTTGAGTGATTCATTTTGCATATTAGCCAATGGAGATCTTTGGGTAAAAAACATGCACATATCGGAATACAAACAAGGCTCCTATAATAACCATGAGCCAAAGCGCTTACGAAAGCTTCTGCTCAATAAATCGGAATTGGTAAAGATCCAGTCAAAGCTCAAGGAAAAAGGTGTTACAATCATTCCTATACAGCTTTTTTTCAATGAGAGAGGTCTTGCTAAATTGGAGATTGCATTGGCGCGTGGAAAGAAAACCTTTGACAAGCGGGAAGACATTAAGAAAAAGGATCAGCAGCGGGAGATTGCAAGAGTAACACGATAAACTTAGCGATTAGCGAAAAAAAAAGCGGGTTGGTACAAGTACCAACCCGCTTTTTAATGATGTGTGATCGATTAGAATACAAATCCTAAACGAAGACCACTGTTCACACTGTGACCGATACCAGAACTGCTTCCTCCCGGAGAGATAAAAGTTGAAGTTGTAGTAGGTTGTCCAGGGAAAGCCTGAGTTGAAGTAATAGTAACATCACCTTCACTTGTAGTAGAGAATCCAAGACCTGCTTCGATTCCAATGTACACGTGATTTACAAAGTAGTAATCAGCACCTGCAAGGATTCCGATACCAAATGTAGTTGAAGAAGGACCATCATATTCAGTAGTTGTTCCCTGAGAATAAACATAATCGTTGAACGTTGGATCGTAAGCAACATTTGTTTCTGTCTGGCTGTTAGAACCAGTAGCGAACATGATGTTAGCACCTACATACGGTGATAGACGCTCAGTTCCTGCGAAATGTTTTTCGATACCAACTCCGATTTTGAATAGAGAGCTGCTTCTTTCTAATGTTCCGATCTCAGCAGTGTCTGTTCCGTTCTCTGAGTAGTCACTTGAAGAACTGTTTGTATTCACTCCAAGGTTCAGGCGAAGAGCCATGTCGTCTTGTAGGAAATAACGAGCTTTAAAATCAGGAGAAAGGACATTAATGAAACCTCCACCTGTTTGAAAGTTTAATTGAACCTCACCGGTAACATCACCGGCAGCTGGTTTTTGAGCATAAGTAAAGCCGGCAAGGCAAACTAACGCTGCAGAAATAATCACTTTTTTCATTTTTCTGTGTTTTTTGGTTTAATTGGTAAATATTGAGGGCAAATTTAAGCGGGGATTGCAACACTAGTCAAGTATTCAGGATAGTTTTGAACCAGTATATGTTCATTAGGCTTGCAGTCAAGGAAATAAAATCGAAGTTTAATTAAATTTAACAACTACACTCTTTTGACCTGTTTATCTCAATTGTCGGTTAAATGTTTCAAATATTTTAAAATCCTTACATTTTAATCTGTAAGAAGCCTAAAAAAGCAACCAAGTGAACCTTTTTTATGAAAAAAATCATCAACAAATGCCAGATGAATAAATTTAATATCAGAACATTATAAAATTGTTAATAAAGAAATTAGGTTAAATTTTGTTAATCTGATGAGGATTTCTTTAAATTAGACAAAATTTAAGGAATTCGTTTAACCAAATCTAACCTCTATGAGAAAAGCACTTACGCTATTCGCGCTAATGCTTGCATTCTTTAGTCTGCAAGTCCACGCGCAAGAAAGACAAATCACCGGAAAGGTTATCTCCTCGCAAGATAATCTTGGTATCCCAGGTGTGACCGTACTGGTCGTCGGGACAACAGTCGGAACAACAACTGATCTGGATGGAAATTTCAAAGTCGGAGTTCCCGCCGATGCAAAGCAAATTCAAATCTCCGGAATTGGCTTTATTACCAAAACATTTGATCTTACCGCCTCAGATGTTGTCAACGTAACACTTGAACCCAACATTCAACAGTTGAATCAAGTGGTAGTAACCGCTCTTGGAGTATCAAGAGAGCAAAAGTCCTTAGGCTATGCAACTCAACAAGTGAAGGGTGACGACATTTCTGTCGCTAAAGAAGGAAACTTCATCAACTCTCTTCAGGGTCGTGTTGCCGGGGTAACTATTTCAGGTTCTTCAAATATTGGTGGTTCATCCAGAATCCTTCTGCGTGGGGTTCGTTCTATTTCTTATGAGAATCAACCACTTTTCATCGTGGATGGAGTTCCTGTCAACAATGGTAACTTTACAACACTTGACCAGGCTCGTGGAGCTTTAGGTTATGATTATGGTAATGCAGCACAGGATATCAATCCTGATGACATTGCAGATATCAACTTTCTTAAAGGAGCTTCTGCAACTGCCCTTTATGGTTCACAGGGTGCAAATGGTGTAATCCTGATTACAACTAAAAAAGGTTCAGCTCGTGTTTCAGGTGGAAAGAATCCAATCGGTGTTTCATTGTCTTCAGGTATCACTTTCAGTAAAGTAGCAGTACTTCCTGAATATCAAGACATTTATGGTGGTGGCGCAAGTCCCGACTTCATTGTTTCCGACCTTGACCCTACTCAGCTTCGTGCTAATTTCGAATACGATGGTAGCTGGGGTCCGAAAATGGAAGGACAAATGGTTCGTCAGTGGGATAGCTATTATCCAAGTATGCCGAACTATGGTAAACTGACACCTTGGGTTGCACACCCAGATAACGTAAAAGATTTCTTCGAAACAGGTGTTACAACAAATAACAATGTTTCTATTGATGGTGGAAGTGAAACAACGAAATACAGGTTGTCTTATACCAACTTCAATCAGAAAGGAACAGTTCCGAATTCATCATTAAACAGAAACGTATTCAGCTTTAACGGCTCAAATAAATTCACTTCAAAGATCAGCAGTTCATTGAGTGTAAATTATGTTGGTGCAAATGGTAAAGGTCGTCCGCAAACAGGTTACAACAACCTTACGTCAAACTTCACACAATGGTGGGAGCGTCAATTGGACATGGATCAATTGAAAGATTACACTAACCCTGATGGAAGTCAGCGTACATGGAATATGAATTCTGAAACGGACCTTACTCCACTCTACTGGGATAATCCTTATTGGGTAGCATATGAGAATTATGAGACAGATCAGCGTAACCGTGTTTATGGTGCTGCCGCATTGAATTATGAATTCACTCCGAAATTATCTCTATCAGGTGCAATCAAAACTGATTATTACAATGATAATCGTCAGGAGCGCGTTGCAAAAGGTGGTGTGAATACATCAGAATACCAAGAGCAGAACATCTTCTTCAATGAGAACAATTATGAAATGAAGTTGAATTACAAAACTGATCTTAGTTCATCACTTAACCTGACAGCGTTTGTCGGTGCAAACAGACAAGACAGAAAAACCGAGAACAATTTTATTCAGACACAAGGCGGACTAAATGTTCCGGAATACTACAATCTGACAAACTCAGTTGGTAACCTTCTTTCAACACCTGATAAAACAAGACTTCGCAGAAATTCAATTTATGCAAGTGCTTCTTTTGCTTACAAATCATTCCTATATCTTGATCTTACAGGAAGAAATGACTGGAGCTCTACTCTACCGGCAGGAAATAACTCTTATTTCTATCCATCAGCAACAGCAAGTTTCCTTTATTCTGAATTCATCAAAGCTAAATGGTTAAGTCTTGGTAAACTAAGATTAGGATGGGCGAACACTGCGATCGATCCGGTTGCTTATGCATCAACTGAAACACGTCCGGTCATCTCCAGTAACTTTGCCGGATTTGCAACAGCAATCATTCCAAACCGTGCGAACAATGCAGACCTGAAGCCTGAGAAAACAAATTCAATTGAGATCGGAACTCAGATGATATTCCTGGAAGGAAGAATCAATTTAGATTTCACTTATTATAATACAACTTCAAAAGACGTAATCTTTGCAGTACAACAGTCTCTTTCGACAGGTTACACATCGAAATTCTACAATGCTGCTGAGATCAGCAACAAAGGTATAGAGTTGCAAATAGATGGTCAGGTGATCAAATCGAAATCTGGTTTTGTATGGGGTGTAGGAGTTAACTACGCTAAGAATACTAACATGGTGGAGAAATTATTCACTGATGAAAATGGTGTGGAAACACAAAGTTTACAGATCCAGAATGCTCCGTTCTCTGCAACTTTCCAGGCACGTCCGGGAATGGCATTCGGACAGATCGTAGGTTATGATTATGCTTATGATGCAAACGGAAATCACATTATTGATGGTGGTGCTTATGCAAGAACTGCAAAGGTACAGCCACTTGGATCAGTACTTCCGAACTTTACCGGCGGAGTTAGCACATGGTTTGAATACAAAGGATTCCGTCTATTTGGATTGATCGATTTCCAGGATGGTGGAAAACTATTCTCAATGACAAACATGTGGGGTAAATACTCAGGTACATTAAAAGAAACAGCTGAAGGTGGTATCCGTGAGAATGGTCTGATACTTGAAGGTGTTGTTCAAACAGGTGTAGATGATCTTGGAAATCCTGTTTCAGATGGTACTCCAAACACTACTTCTATCGCAGCTATTGACCACTTCTTCCTTGACGGAGGTTATGTGATCACTGCAGCTGATGTTTATGATGCTTCATTCATTAAGTTCCGTGAATTATCATTGACTTATTCTCTACCTAAAAAGTTATTCCTGAAATCTTCTATTCAGGGAGTATCACTTTCTTTGGTAGGAAGAAATCTTGCTATTCTTCACAAAAATGTTCCGAACATCGATCCTGAGTCAGCAGTATCAACAAGTAACGTTCAGGGACTTGAAGGAGCTCAGCTTCCGACTGAAAGAACTTATGGTGTAACATTAAACGTTAGATTCTAATCAAGAACTTTAAAAACAGAAAAATGAAAAAAATCATATATAAAAGATCAGCGATTCTTCTGACGGGCCTTGCTTTGGTGCTAAGTTCGTGTGAAAAGAATTTCGACACCTACAATGATGACCCGAATAATCCTCGTGAGGTCCCTAACAGCTATTTGCTTGTTGGTGCGCAAAGAGGCATCATGGATAATTCAGTTGATGTATGGTGGGGTGCAAATATGGGCAACCAGCTTGCACAATATTGGTCATCGAATCAGTATTCTTCAGAAAGCCGTTATCAGTTCCGTACAGCGATCACGAATGCTTATTGGGGATTATTCTATTCCGGTGGATTAAATGACCCGGGTAATGGAATTCTTGTTGGCGGATTGAATGAATTGAATACCATTATTCAAAAATGTCAATCAGATCCAGCAGGTAGTTCTATATCAGGTTTTCCTGCAAATCAAATTGCCGCTGCAACTATTTTGCGAGTGTGGATCCTTCAGAACATGACGGATGCATGGGGAGACATTCCGTATTCTCAGGCATTAAAGCCAAATGAATTCCGTGCTCCTAAATACGATTCTCAGTCATCTATTTATTCAGGTTTAATGTCTGAAATAAATGAGGCGATCTCTTTGATCAATACTGCCGAAGCGGGTCCTGTCAACGATCTTATATATGGTGGTGATATGGATCTTTGGAAAAAGTTTGGTAACTCAGTGAAGATGCGTGTTGCATTGCGTATGGCTGACCGAAATGGAGCTGCTGCTCAAACAGCATTTGAAGCTGCTGCAACTGATGGTGGATTTGCCTCAAATGCTGATAACGCTTTATTCCCATATGGAGAAGGTACTGATGCAAATCCGATCTATGGTAACCGTTACATTGATAATCGTAATGATTATGCCGGAAGCAATGTCCTTATTGACATTTTACTTGCTCAGAATGATCCACGTTTAGAGACTTGGTTTTTACCAGCTACCGCAACTTCAACATTTGTTGGTGAAGTTTATGGTTTAAGTGAAGGAAATGCAGCTGCAACTCCGAACTCTCAGGTTTCACAAAGATCTGATCTTACTTTATCAGCAGACCTTCCTGGAATCTACCTTGATTACGCTCAGGTTGAATTCATGTTGGCAGAAGCTGTTGAAAGAGGATGGGCAGTTGGTGGATCTGCACAATCACATTATGAAGCAGGAGTAGCTGCAAGTATGGAGTTCTGGACAACTTTAAATGGTTCTCCGGTTGATCCTGCTGACGTAACAGCATATCTTGCGAGTGATTCAGTTATCTACACACGTTCTGCTCCTTGGAATTACAAGATTGGTAAACAAAAATGGTTAGCTCTATTCAATCAGGGAACACAAGGCTGGACAGAATGGAGAAGACTTGATTTTGGTATTCTTCAAATGCCAGCTGATGGTGTTCTTGATGGTTCAGGAATTCCTCTTCGTATAAAATATCCGGTTGATGAACAAACATTGAATAGTGGAAACTATAATGCTGCTATTGCTAATCAGGGACCTGACCTTCAGGAAACTCGTTTGTGGTGGGACGTTCAATAACGAATAACGAATAACGAATAACGAATAACGGGCAGTTTGGAGAGTACTTACCAAACTGCCCGTTATTCGTTATTCGTTATTCGTTATTCGCTATTCGTTAAAATTTCCCCCACTCCTTATTTTCCAACATTGGAACAAATTTAAAATTCTTCAGTTCCTTTTTTTCAATATCGGTTTCGGAAATTTTCGTGATCAGTGTCATGACCTGAACATCGCCGGCTCCAACCGGAATGACCATGATCCCTCCTACTTTCAGTTGTCTGACAAGTTCTTCCGGTACAAAAGGAGCACCACAAGTGATCAGGATCTTATCGAATGGTGCGAAGCCAGGCAGACCTTTATATCCATCTCCATAAAACAATTTTGGAGAATATCCCATTGCAGGTAAAAGCTCTTTTGTCTTATCAAATAGTTCTTTCTGGCGTTCAATAGAAAATACCTTGGCACCAAGTTCAACCAGAACACTGGTCTGATAACCACTTCCGGTCCCAATTTCCAGAACTTTATCGCCTTTTTTAATATTTAGCAAAGCAGTCTGATACGCAACAGTGTATGGCTGAGAAATGGTTTGTCCGGCACCGATCTGAAATGCATGATCAGAGTAAGCCTGATTCAAAAAAGCCTGTTCCAGAAAAAAATGCCTGGGAACCCGCATCATTGCATTCAAAACATCCTCATTATCAATGCCTTTTGACTTAATTATGTCAATAAGCTTCTTACGCATCCCTTGATGCTTGAAATTATCTTCCGGTAAACGAATCATAGAATGCAAAGTAACACCAACGATGGCTTCAATTTTCATTAAATTTAGTGAAATATTAACAAAGCCATGTACTAAAACCTTTGCGCTAAGTTGTTTTACGGCAGTAATATTTGTTAATTTCGCGACACTTTATCAAAACTGAAACCTAGAAGATGTTGAAAATTGGAGTTATTGGAGCCGGGCATTTAGGAAAGATCCATATGCGACTCTTAAAGGAGATTCCGCAGGCTGAGCTTATTGGCTTTTATGACTCAAATCCTGAGCATGCAAAATCGTATAGTCTTGAAACAGGAATTCCATTTATCAATAGCTATGAAGAGTTAATTGAATTATCAGATGCAATTGATATCGTTACACCTACTGTAGCGCATTTTGAGTGTGCTTCAAAAGCACTTCGTGCATCGAAGCACGTCTTTATCGAGAAACCGATAACGCATACTGTAAACGAAGGAAAGAAGCTGGTTTCTCTGGTAACAGAAGCAGGTGTGAAAGCGCAGGTTGGACATGTTGAAAGATTCAATCCTGCTTTTCTTGCCGCTAAAGATTACCTGAACCAACCTTTGTTTATCGAAACGCACAGACTGGCTGAATTTAATCCTCGTGGTACAGATGTTTCCGTTGTTCATGATCTCATGATCCATGATATCGATATTATCCTAAGTGTCGTTAAGTCGCCAATAAAAAAGATCAATGCAAGTGGTGTTGCTGTTGTCAGTGATACAGCTGACATAGCCAATGCAAGAATTGAATTTGACAATGGCTGTGTTGCTAATTTGACAGCAAGCAGGATCTCTTTGAAAAACATGCGAAAAAGCAGGTTCTTCCAGCGAGATGCGTACATATCAGTCGATTTTCTCAAAAGAAAAACCGAAGTCGTTCGTTTAAAGAATCTGGTTGGTGAACCGGGACCGCTTGACATTACCATTGATCTGGGAAACAATAAAGGTTCGAAGATCATTTATTTTGACCAGCCAAAGGTTGAAGAATCAAATGCAATTAAGATGGAACTCGAACAATTTATTGATTCAATCATGAAAGACAGTTCAACAGCAGTTACCATAGAAGAAGGATATCAGGCCCTGGTTGTTGCACACCAGATCATGGATAAGATCAATTCTTCATTGAATGTACTAGCCTGACAACAAATGAAATTTAACCGATACATTTTTTCAAAAATTCTGATATTACTTTTTGTTACAGTGATGTCTCTTTCGTCCTGTTCGGTCATAGAGCCGGCTGCACCTTCACCAACCTATCTTCAGATCGACAGCTTCAGACTGACATCAGACTTTGCTGTGTCAGGAAGTAATTCAAGTAAGATCACTGATATCTGGGTAATTGTTGACGGAGTTTATCTAGGTACATTTCCACTACCCTGTAAGATCCCTGTAGCTGAAGGCGGAACTCATAGTTTTACAATTCGTGCCGGAATAGTTGAAAACGGCATTTCCAGCATCAGGTCTGCCTATACAAAATACACCTCCTTTGATACCACCATGAATATGGAAGTTGGGAAAACGTATTCAGTACTTCCAAAAATAGGATACAACTCTTTCAACAATTATCCCAACAAAGAAGATTTTGAAGACGCAAGTCTTGATCTTGTCAGTACAAGTAGTGGCAATACTCCTTTGACAATTATTACAGCCCCGGACCCTGACATTTTTGAAGGAAATTCAGGCAAGGCCACTTTAGCAGATACGAATACAGTTTTAGAAATTGCTTCAGTCAATCCGTTTACGTTACCAATAAATACAACAACATATATAGAACTCAACTATAAATCAGATGTTGATTTTACAATAGGAACATTCATCACAACGACAAGTGTTTTCCGGCAAGAACTTTTAAATATAAGGGCCAGCGGTGAATGGAAGAAGATCTATATTAACGTTAATGATCTTGGAGGAATAGCGAGCAATGCCACATCCTATAAATTCTTCATTCGAGCTGAGAAACCATCGACTATGACCACAGCGAATTTATTTTTTGATAATTTTAAAGTAATTTATTAATGAATAAACGGTTACAAACCTTTCAGTTTATTTTTGCCGACTGGCTTTCTGCCGGTCTAGCCTGGGGTTTGTTTTTCTTATACCGAAAAACGATAATTGAAGGTCAACAATATTCACAGGAGATATTCTTAAAAGACCAGAAATTCTATTATGGAATTTTAATTCTTCCTGTCGCATGGGTCGTTACCTATGCATTGATAGGAAGTTACCAGAATATTTACAGAAAAAGTCGCTTAAAAGAATTGGGACAAACTTTATTCCTGTCAATTTTAGGAGTACTGATCATCTTCTTTTTCCTGCTCCTTGACGATGTGGTCATTTCTTACAAATCTTATTACCATACTTTTTTTACGCTCTTTACTTTACATTTCCTTATCACTGCCCTTTTTCGTTTTTTATTATCGACGAAGATCAACCGGGATATTTACAATAAGAAAATCGGCTTCAACACCATTATGATCGGCAGTAATACGAAAGCATTGAATCTTCTTCAACAAATGGAAAAAGAATTCAGGGCTGCAGGAAATAAATTTGTTGGCTTTGTTCATGTGGCAGGAAATAACGATCACTTACTAGAGCAAAGAATGTCAAATCTGGGTGGAATAAAAAACCTGAAAGAGATCATTAACCAGTATAAAATTGAAGAAGCTGTAATTGCATTAGAATCTTCGCAACACGAAAGCATAGGAAACATCATCAATGAACTTGAAGATACACCTGTAATTGTAAAGATCATCCCTGACATGTACGATATCTTATCCGGATCAGTAAAGATGAATTCTATCTTCGGTGCGCCGTTAATTGAAATCTCTCCGAATCTGATGCCCGTCTGGCAACAGTCTATCAAAAGGATAATAGATATTACAATTTCAGTAATTGTAATGATCTTCTTTTCGCCATTATACATCTTTACCGGAATAGGAGTTTTATTATCATCGCCCGGCGGATTGTTTTATAGTCATGAGCGAATCGGTCTGCATGGGAAGCCATTCAAGATCTATAAATTTCGCTCCATGTATTCGAATGCAGAAAACAGCGGACCACAATTATCGAGTTCTACTGATAATCGAATTACAAAATTCGGCAGGTGGATGCGTAAAATCCGATTAGATGAAATTCCACAGTTCTACAATGTATTGAAGGGTGACATGTCCATTGTGGGTCCACGTCCTGAACGTCAGTTTTTCATTGACAAGATCATGGAGCAGGCACCTCACTACCGTCACTTACATAAGGTACGTCCGGGAATTACTTCATGGGGACAGGTAAAATTCGGATACGCAGAGAATGTTGATCAGATGATTGAGCGGTTAAAATACGATCTTATTTACATTGAGAATATGTCTTTAGCTGTCGATTTCAAGATCATGATCTATACAGCGATGATCATCATCAAACACAAAGGAAAATAATTTAATAAAAAACTAGCTTATGAAAGTTGCAGTAATCGGAGCAGGAACGATGGGAAATGGAATTTCACATGTCTTTGCTCAATACGGATTCAAAGTAAATATGATCGATGTTTCTGCTGATGCTTTGAAACGTGCAACCGATACCATTGGTAAGAATCTTGACCGGATGGTTACGAAAGGAAAATTAACTACTGATCAAAAGGATTCTACGATTGCTAATCTTTCAACTTTCACTTCAATGGAAGAAGGCGTAAAAGGATGCGGATTAGTTGTTGAAGCAGCTACAGAAAATATTGATCTGAAGTGTAAAATTTTCAAAGACCTTGACTCGTTTTGTGATGCAGCTACAATTCTATCAACTAATACTTCCTCTATCTCTATAACAAAGATCGCAGCGCAAACCAAGCGTCCGGATAAAGTGATCGGAATGCATTTTATGAATCCGGTTCCTGTTATGAAATTAGTAGAAGTGATCCGTGGTTATGCAACAAGCGATGAAGTTACCAAAACGGTTTTTGAACTTTCCCGCAAACTTGAAAAAATTCCGGTTGAGGTAAATGATTATCCGGGGTTTGTAGCAAATAGAATTCTTATGCCAATGATCAACGAAGCGATCTATTCATTGTATGAAGGAGTTGCAGGTGTTGAAGAGATCGATACAGTGATGCGACTGGGAATGGCACATCCAATGGGACCATTGCAACTGGCGGATTTTATAGGTCTGGATGTATGTTTATCCATCATGCGTGTATTGCACGATGGCTTTGGAAATCCTAAATATGCTCCTTGCCCACTTTTAGTAAATATGGTTATGGCAGGAAATCTGGGAGTGAAAAGTAAGAATGGATTTTACGAATATACTGAAGGCAGTAAAGAAGTTGTTGTTGCTGCGAAATTCAGGAAATAATATAAAGTCAGGATGCAGAGAATACTGTATCTTGACTTTGAATTTTTATATTGACTGAATTCACAAATTATTCAATTCTGTATATTATTTATTTGAACTGATCCCATAAATCAATGATGCCTGAAAACGTGAATCAATCACCCCGAGCTTTTCTGCTCCTGATTTTGAAACCTTGATGATCAGACCTTCATTGTCACCGGTGTCAGGCAGTCTGCCAACTACTTTTACATAGATCGATCTTGAATTCATTCTGTTGGTGATCTTTATAATTGTTCCCGGAGGCGCAGTACGGTGCAAAGCATAGTATTTATTTTTTCCAGAGGTCTCGTCTTCGATCCATGAAGCGACACCTGTTTCATTTACTTCCTGGCGACCATTTGCAAATACAATTTTCTTGTCATCAATACCATGTTCGGTTTTCCCTTTGATCTCCTTGGGCTCGTCATCATTATTGGCAACAGGAACACTGATCACTTTTTCTGTTTCAATCTTCTCCGGCTGTGGTAATTTTTCTTCTGTAGGAACGATCTCCTCTTTTCTATCCTTTTTCTCTTCAGATTTCGCTGCAACTGCTTCTCCACCAGAACTGCTTTCGGAAATTATCAATACTTGCCCTTTTTTAATTGAAGCGCTTTTTAATTTATTAAGTTGTTTGATCTGACTTACAGAAACCTTGTATTTTTTAGCAATTGCAAAAAGTGTTTCCGATGATTTTACTTTATGTGTTATTTTCTTCCCGGTCGACACATTTGCCTCACTAGCTGTCTTGTCAACTTTGTTCTTCTCGAAATATGGATCATTCGATTTCAATTTCGCCGGAATATAAAGTTTCTCGCCTACCTTCAGTTTATCTGTCTTTTTATTGGCAAGTTTTAATTCAGCATACGTTACTTTGAATTTCCTGGCTATTGAATACCAGCCATCACCTGCAACAATTTTGTAAACATAAACTGTTTTCCCGTCAATAGTTTGTTTAGGCAGATTCTCTGTCTGTGCAAATGCAAAAATTACAGCAAAGAGGAGAAAGAATAGTACCTTCATTTTTTTCATTCTGTAAAGCTATGGATTAGACCTGCCCACAATCCTAAAAATCGTGCCGTAGTGTGAACATTGTTTTCAACAATCCCTAGAGGAGAAAGACAGGAACGGGTAAAATTTCGACATTTATTATTTTAAACACAAGTTCACTA
>JBMQEM010000175.1:0-15083 GCA_049363815.1 Bacteroidota bacterium | reverse complement strand
ATAAGATCGGCATCAGATACATCATCCATTTCATTTGCGGATTCGTTGCCGCTGTCATCTGCATATTCATCTTTGTATAGATGATCGTGGAAACAGTCATTAACAAAGTGAACAAACTCACATGACTTCCATAAGCCGGAATATGGAAAGGAAGATCAAGGATTGAATCGTATGTAGATAAGTCATGTGCCCAAAGGAAACTCTGTTGCCGGAGTTCGATCGAAGACGGGAAGAAGCGGAACATGGCAATAAGTATCGGTAACTGTAAAAGTCCGGGAATACAACCACCAAGAGGATTCACGCCGGCTTTTCTGTAAAGAGCCATCGTCTCTTGTTGTTTCTTCATCGGATCACTTCCGAATTTCTCATTGATCTCTGCCATTTCAGGAGAGAGAACTTTCATTTTTGCCTGTGACTTGAAAGAGCCATAGGTAAGAGGAAGGATGATGATCCTGACCAGAATTGTAAGTATAAGAATGATCAGTCCATAATTCATATTGAATCCATCAAGAAAATGGAAAGTAGGGATGACGAGAAATCTGTTTACCCATCCGAAAATTCCCCAGCCTAAAGGAATAAGTTTCTCCAGATGTAAATTATCGATCTTCTTCAGATCCTGATAATTATTCGGTCCGAAGTAAAATTGCATGTTATATGTCTGAACAGGTTTTCTGTCATACGGAAGCGAAAAAGCTGCCGTCATTTCCTTTACGATCTGTTTTGAATTTTCATCGGATTTTGTTTCAACAGTAGGCGACTCAAATCCACTCTGATCAGAGATGAGAACTGCAGAAAAGAATTGCTGTTTAAAAGCTATCCACTGAACTCTTGTTTTAAGATCCTTTTTTTCATTCTTTGTTTCGGAAATATAATCTACTTCTTCATCAGTGAAACGATAATGAATTGAAGTTGCAGCACGTTCGTTCGTTATACTTTTTTCCTGCTGTGTAACGATGTCTTTCCAGTCAACATTAATAAATGAAGAGTTCTGAGCGATCACATCTTCAAGTCCTACAACATTTACCTGATAATTTACCATATAAGAATTCTCAGGAAGAGAATATGCGAACTCAATATATTTTTTATCGCCGGCAGGAAGACGAAGATTCACAGAATTTTTTGAACCCGCAGTACCTGATGCTGTAAAGTAAAGTTCTTCTGTATTGATGATTCTGTTTTGTGCTGATAAACTCAGATTAAAAACATTTGAATCGTTATTCATCAGATAAAGTGGACGACCATCCCAGGTCTTGTAATCCTTTAACTGCACACTCTTGATCTTTCCGCCTTTGGAAGAAAGAGAAACTTTTACAAGATTATTTTCAAGAGTGAGAATTTGTTCAACACCCTGAGATGCAGAAGCGAAATCTCCGAATTTTTGTTTTTCTAATTCAACTTTTACAGAATCAGAAATTTCTGTCGTAGAATCCGGAATTACGATCTGGTTTTTTTGTTCTGCAACTATTGCAGCTTCTTTGGCTAAAGTCTGAACTCTTTCAATTGAGTCTCTGCGCATTTTAGCAGCATTCACTTCTTCAACAGAAGGTTGAGTGTAAATGGAATAAGCAATGATGATAAGGCCTATGATCGACAGGCCCATTATTGAATTTTTGTCCATGAATTGGCTTAAAAAGGGAGCGCAAAGATAGAAATTTCTTTAATGTTTGTTAAGGGATTCATGACCGGACTTCTCGAAAGCCTCTTCACTATGTTACTGAATATTAGCGCAATAAGACTTAATGATAAAAGTGGCAGTTCTCAGGAAGAAAAAGATGGAAAGTTGTGGAAAAAAAAAGTGGAGTATACCGGACATGCCTGCATACTCCACATTCAATTAGTTCTGTTTATTCTTTTACAAATCTGATCTGTCTGTCTTCCTGTTTTGGATTACCTGATTTTATTTTCAGATAATAAATTCCATTCGGCAGATTAAGGATAGAAGATTCAATTTTATTAAATCCTTTGGTCGTTGAATAATTTTCTGAAGCAACGATTTTACCAAGCATGTCAACATACTCAATCAATATTTCTTCTTTATTGAATTGATAGAAAGTAATATTGAGTTGATCTGTAGCCGGGTTTGGATAAAGCTGGATTACATTGTCTTTATTATTACAGTTGACTGCAACGATATCTGAGAAAGTAAATTTAAGATCTGTGTCTACCTGTCTAAGTTGGTAGTAACGGATCGAATTACATTCTTCGTCATCTATAAACTGATAACTGCGGTTAGTAGTCGATGTTCCTGCACCATAACCGTAAACGATTCCAATTTTTTTGAAGTCAACACCATCAGTACTTCTTAAAACTTCAAAGTAATCGTTATTCGTTTCGCTTGCTGTTACCCATTTGCACAATACGTTATCTTCATAAGGATCTGCAGTAAATGAAAGTAATTCTATAGGAAGCGGAGTAAGAGATTGTACAGTTGCAAAATAAAGATCAAAGAAATTTGTTGCAGAAGCTGTTGCATTGATTGCAATTCTTTGAGTATTGTTTGCAAGACTGGTAGTAACACAACTTCCGGTTAATCGCCAAGAGGCAGGAGCATTTACATTCGACGGTAGGTCTGCGACTGCAATTGTCCAGCCAACCCCTGTGTTGTTCGTATAATTGTTATTATACAAAGTCATTTTGTAATTACCATTATAGTTTGCAGTAGTTGCTCTTCTGAATGTCCAGTAACCATGGTCAAAAATTGGAATTGCATCATACGTTGCAAAAACACATTCGCTGGCTGTTGGTCCGACAGCAGGTGGAAATCCGGTCCATGAATTAAAGCTTCCGATCAGATAACTAACTCCCGGAGTTGGTCCTGCAGGAGAGAAAAGAATATTTGCAAGCTGATACCCGCTGATCGAATCACCTACCGGCCAGTCCAGTAACATTCCACGAACATCATAGCCGAAGTTGTAGATCTGTCGCTTCAGATTTCCATCGATATATGAACCGGCATTATAACCAACTATAGCACCTGCATTGATCCACTTCAAATAAATTTCAAGTGCTGGTAAATTTCTGGTATCAATTATTCCGCTGGTCAACGTCAACACAGAATCAACTGCAATACTACTATTTGCCCCCATCAGATAGAGTTTTCCTGAAGGCTTGTTCATCGTGACACGATTTAAATTGATCGCACCTGCGGAATTAGTAAAATATTGATTGTTTAAACCGTTAAATTCAACTCTGCTGTTAGCGTAATTCGTATTAAGGAATGTAGTTACACCATTTACATTTGTGAAATTACCGCCAATCTTCATTACTTTATTATTGATGTTGAACTTAGATGTATTAGTAACTGTCGTAAAATTCCCGGCAATATCTGTGTTTGCATTTAATAAAACTGTTCCTGCTGTTTTGTCAACAGTAAGATGATAAAAAGCATTTGCGCCAGTAACGCTTCCATTGATAAATTGATTAACTGTTCCAATGAATTTTACAACTGAACCGGGTTCTGCTATAAGTGTACCGTTGTTTGTAAAATCACCACAAACTTCTAACACAGCATTTGCTTTCAATCGCAGGGTTGCACCTGAATTGATCACAACATTCCGGACCGATACTGTTGAATTGATCGTCGGATTCCGGTTAAAAGTTGAAGCGTTGATATATGCATCGACAGTACACGATGGCGAAGCATTACATGGCGCTGTTCCCCAATTTGAAACAGACGTAAAGTTGGTGTCAACTGCACCTGACCAATTCACTGAAGATGGATTGGAAGCAATAGGCGATCCCATCCAGTCAAGAGTAAAGCCGGTAACAAAACTTGGTGGATTCCAGTTGTCAATTAAGATAAGATAAGATCTTTGTGTTGCACTCGTAATTGAATTTTCCCAGTTGAATGATGGGGCAGTATTGGAAATTCCTGTCTGTCCGGTTGAAGTTGTCCAGTTACATCGTGTAGAAGCAAGAGAGTGAGTCTGAATTAAAGCGCACGGATTCGAAACTCCTGTAATATCCCACATAATAAAATCATAATCTGTCACAGAGTTAATGGAGAACTGTAGTGTTCCGGGATTGACAGTCACTTTATACCAGACGGAATTTCTTTCCCCATTGGCCCAGCAATCATAACTTGTTGTAAAGTCACAGACATTACCGAAATTCAATGGACCCGGATCAGGTACAACAATACTAGTTGAACCACATACTTCATATGGGTATTCGCAATCCTGAAGATAAACCGGAGCGAGCGCGCCGACAGTACCGTCGATAACTGTGATCTCAAAAGTTCCTGTCTGACTGTTGAATCCATCGACAGCAATGAACACAGTATCATTAACGGTTAGTCCCGTAAGAACTAATTCTGAATAATCATGATACGATTGATTGCTTTGAACGCCGCAATCCGGACCATCATCATTACATCCTCTGCTGGTGTAAGTAGTTGCAGAATTTGCGCAACCGCCACTGAATGTGAAGGCTTGTATTTGTGTATCAGTAAGAGTAAGCGGATGAGTCCGGATTTTCATAGTTCCATTTGCGGGAACAACTGCTTTATACCAAACAGTATTTACAATACCACCAACAACACATTGTGCCGAATTTGGTGGTTCATTCAATGCGCCTGAACAAGTATTATAACCTGAAGCGGTTCCGCCAAGAGGGACATAGACCGCTGTACATGGAACATCGTTAGGTGGGCCGCAGGCGCTGGAAAGACACAGATCGAAGTTTCCTGTGTTGGCCGGACTTACAGTCCACATTCTTATGAAATATGTAACACCATTTGTAACCGGAATTGAAAGTAGAGGCATACTACTTCCTGCAGAGTTATCATCGCAGGCAATGAGTGTAAGTGCACCACAATTAGCTCCGGAATAAATTGCCATTGCAGCATCTGATGTTGGATTAGCAGCTGCAACCTGAGTTTTTACAAGTAAACTTCCGGTGAAAGTAGGAGTGAATCGTAACCATACATCGGGAGTAAGACCGTCAACGAAATTTCCACAAGGCGGAACAGTGATAGTTCCGGCTGCAGTTGCCTGTGCGCATTCAGTATTGAAGGTTGAAAAAGCACACGGAGTATTATTCGCAATACTGCCAAGGTTTTGTGCAGCACTGCATGGGTCATAAGCAATTGTTGTTCCTAATGAAGTAATGGATATATCGAAAGGAATGTTGGATGTTGCATTTAAAGGATTGTTGTCAACGATAATGTAATATGTAGTATTTGGTACTAATGAAATCGAATTGATCTGAATGATTCCTGAGACGCCGGCAGTAGAAGCAATACAATGTGTTGTACCTGAATTAGGACATCCATCATAAACAAAAATACTTGGATTAGTTCCGGAACTGTTCACTTCTACCTGAATACATATTGGAGATGCACCGGTTGAATATGCAAAAACATAATCTTCACCATTGAGATACGGATCATGACATTGTGCATTTAAACTATCATATTCATTTCCTGCGCCTGCAGTAGTCATACCATTCTGAGTGAATGGAAGAGAGCAAATGTATTGTGCATCTGAACAAGTTGTTCCCAGAGAAGTAAAAGGACCGGAAGAAGTAGTAGCACAGATCTGAAATTTTCCATATTTATTATTGTCACCTGTTACTCTTACATAAAGTGTTTCCACCAGACAAGAACGACCCGCTGTAAGTTGTCCGTAAGTTGGAAAAGTTGTTCCTGTTGTACTGCAGGCTACGGGTGTACCTCCGCATGAAGTATACAATTCAACTGTAGTGCCTGTCATAGCCAGCGGGCATGTAACAGGAGCTGTAGTTATTGTAACACCATTTACTCCTGCAGGTTTAATGAATGAGAACCATACATCTCCTGTATCAGCTACAGCACAAGTTGGACCGGTTGCAGCAGTCTTAGTATTGTGAGCATTGGAAGCAGTAATATAATTACAGGTACCTGATATTGTTCCAAGTGAAGTAGCATTTGCACAGAGGTCATTTGCAACCATAGTTGGATTCAATACATACTGTACATTATTCGGTCGCAGATAAAAATAACCATTTCCGGAAAGTGCTCCGGTATTGTTTGCAGAAGCTGTTATCACATTTCCTGCTACTCCGGAAACATTTGCACCTGGACCTACACCAATTCCGCCGATATAAAGTCCGGTAACTATACCCGCAGAAGAACCTACGTTAATTGTTGGGTTACCTGCGGTTCCAGAAATAGTAGTTACTACTTGCGAAAGTGCGGTAGAGAATTCAGTTGCATCGGATGCTGTTGCAGAATTTACAGTAGTTGGAGTAATTGAATAGTATTCACCACAACCAGATGCGTAACCAATCGATGCACTGTTAGCAGCGGCTCCGTTCATATTATAAACTGCTGTAGGGTAGATGAAAGTAATTGCACCGGAAGCAGAAAGACGTACACCAAATGTATAACCATATGCTGTACTATTTTTCGGCATCTTAGCATTCCAGCGAATATATAAATCGGTACCAGTGATTGACCATACAAATTGATTGGCTGCAATATCATCCCACATTGGTGCAATTAATGGAGTTCCACCGGCATAACCAGACAAGCTGTTTGCAGGCAGAAAAGATGCAAAGTAAGGAGGAATTGCAGCAGAAGGTAAAAGAGCTACCCATCCATTCGTTGAAACAAGAAAGTTGCTGTAGACTGCACCACCACATTGGAAATTGAAGCCGGGTGTAATAACTAATGCATTGTCATCAACTCCTGCACCAAAACTAACAGTTGTTCCAGCTGGAAATGTTGCAGGCGTTCCTGTCGAAAAAGCATATGGCGTATAAAGACTCGCTTGTGAAAAAGCAGTTAAACTTAAAGCGATGAAAAAAAACAAAAAAATACCCGTAGATTTTATTCTCATGCTGTTCGTTTTTGTAAATAGTTTTCCTGTGTTAAAAATAGGATAATTTTTAATACATATGTCACCTTTATAAAAGTGCTACAAAACAAAAAAGAGGTTCGAAAACCTCTTTTTTGTTTTGTAGCACTTTTTTAGTTTTTAAAGAATTGCTGTTGTCTTTTTGCCACATTATCAAGATCGTTTACTCCACGGATCTGAAGATAATAAGCTCCTTTAGAAAGATCATCGATCTGAATGATAGAAGCATTCTTTCCTTTCTGTGCATTATAAGTTTCACTCTTGATAACTCTTCCGGTTACATCAAGGATTGAAATTTCCAATACATCCTCTTTAGCCTGATAGAATTCACAAGTGATATTCTGAACTGCAGGATTCGGATAAACGATAATTCCATCTCCTGTAGCTTTACAATTTACGGCAACGATATTTGAGTAAGTGAACTTCCTGTCTATATCTACTTGTTTCAATCTGTAATATCTAATTGTATTACAAACATCATCGTCAGTGAAAGAATATGAACGGTTTGTAGTTGTTGTTCCTGCACCAAAGCCTTTTACTTCTCCAATGTTTTCAAATATTGTACCGTCATCACTTCTTTCAACAACAAAGTAATCGTTGTTGATCTCAGTTGCTGTTTCCCATTTACAAACTACAAACTTGTCAGTTTTAGTTGCATCGAAATAAAGCAATTCGATTGGTAATGGTTGATCAGAGATAGCTGTTGAAAAGTATAGGTCAAAGAAATCTGCTGCAGCAGGAACGGCATTGATACCTGATCTTCTTGTAAGATTTTGAGTACTGGTTGTTATGCAACTACCTGCCAGTCTCCATGAAGCAGGATTAGATGGACTATTAGCAAGATCTGAAACAACGACTGTCCAACCCTGTCCTTGAGGTGTAAAGTTGTTATTGTTCAGGGACATTGTATAAGTACCGTTGTAATTAGCTGTTGCTGCTCTTGTAAACGTCCAGTAACCGTTATCAGAAAGATTAAGAATATCATATGTTGCAAACAAACATTCAGATGCTACAGGACCGGAGGCAGGAGGAAAGCCTGGCCATGAATCGAAACTACCGGTCAGATAACTGACACCAGGAGTTGGACCACCCGGAGCAAATAAAATGTTTGCAAGTTGATAACCTTTTACAACATCACCAACCGGCCAGTCCAGTAACATACCTCTCGCATCATAACCGAAGTTGTAGATCTGTCTTCTCAGTTTACCATCTACATAACTAGTCGCATTGTAACCGGTAACAGCTCCTGCATTGATCCATTTCAGAAAGATATAATTAGCAGCAACGTTTCTTGTATTTACAACACCACTGGTAAGTGTAAGTGTAGTATCAATGTTAATAGAGCTATTTGCACCCATCAGATAAAGAACACCTGATGGCTTATTCATGATCATTCTGTTTAAATTAAATGTTCCTGCAGTGTTTGTGAAATTCTGATTTGCAGTACCATTGAATTCAACACGGCTATTACCAAGATTCGCTATCAGGAATGTTGCTGTACCATTTGCATTTGTGAAATTACCACCAACTTTCATGTACTTACCGTTAATATTGAATTGACTGGTATTAGTGGAAGTAGTGAAGTTTTCTAAGACATCAATGTTGTTATTCAGAATCACATATCCTGCACTTTTATTGATTGTCAGGTTTGCAAAAGAATTTGCTCCTGTGAAATTACCGGAAATAGTTTGTATGGCAGAACCAAGTTGGAATTGAACTGTTGATCCCGGCTCACAGATTAAAGTACCGTTGTTTGTAAAGTTTCCACAAACACTCAGAGTGACACCGGCTTTAATTCTTAATGTAGCACCGGCATTGATTGTAATATCTCGTACACTTGAGTTAACAGTAACGCAAGGTTGTCTTAAATTGGAAACCGGATTCACTGTAGCATCAACACCACAAGTAGGTGCAGAACCACAATCACCCCAACATGTATTACAAGAGAAAAGTGTATCAGCGGCAACTGTTCCTCCGCTCCATATTGCAACAGTACCGGCAGCAGCAATAGGTGTTCCTTGCCAGTTAATTCCAAATCCGGCATTAATTGTATTTTGATATGAATTTAACAATAGAATAAAAGTCCTGGTTCCGGTAACATTAATTGAATTGGCATAACCTCCGCTTAGTGGTGGGTCCATAAGTCCTGTAGATGAAAGTGCGCCTGCAAAACTACATCCCGCATTTGAAAGACTAGAGGATTGAATTAATCCGCAAGGGTTAGACACCCCAGTTACATCCCAAATAATAAAATCTATATCAGTACTAGAAGGTGTTGTGATATCGAATTTAACTTTACCGGTACCAGAAGTTGTAAATGTGTACCAAACTGAATTTCGTTCACCTACTGCCCAACAAGTATTTGCTCCTGTAGCCAAGTCGCAAATATTTCCATAATTTCTAAATCCTGGATCTGCTACTGTTACATTAGAGGTACTACAAATTACTTGTGCACCTAAACAATCTTGTTGTGGGACAGGAGGAAAAGAGGGGGCTGTACCATCAATAAATGTGATCTCGAATGATCCTGTTAACGAATTTGTTCCATCCACAGCAATGTATAAGATGTCACCGGGAGTTAAGCCTGTAAAATTCTGATCAGAAAAATCCTGGAATCCACCAGAACAATTTGGACCGTCATCATTACAACCGCGGGAAACAGAAGTTGTAGCTGCATTTGCGCAACCTGAAGCAAAAGTAAAACCTTGAATTTGAGTATCAGTTAATGTCAGTGGATGTGTACGAACGTGGATCTGGCCACTTGCCGGAACAACTGCACTATACCATACAGTATTGATTGTACCACCCGTTACACATTGAGCAGCATTTAAAGGCTCTCCGGTAATACCTGCACAAGTATTGTAACCTGAAGTAGTACTTCCTAAAGGAACGTTTACTGCTGAACATGGTGCATCATTTGGCGGAGCACAATTACTAGAGAAGCAAATATCAAATTGACCAGCATCTTCAGGATTTTCAGACCATATACGAATATAATAAGTCACACCGTTACTTACAGGAATACTCAGCAATGGCATACCATTTACACCGGAGTTGTAGTCACATGCAGCTAATGTAAGGGCGGCACATGCTCCTGTATAGACAGCCATTGCGGCATTTGCTGTAGGGTTAACTGCGCTTTGTACTGTAGCAATCTGAAGCGTACCGGTATAACCTGCAGCAAAACGGATCCATACATCACCGGTTACTCCGTCGATGAATGCTCTTGGAACCTGATTAGGAACACATGTTGGAGCAGGAACACCTGCAGGATTTGGAACAGCAGGTGATGGAGTCGCACACGCAGTCGTGTAAGTTGTATACGAACAAGTAACGCCACTTGCAATAGTACCTAAATTTGTTGCGCTACCACAAAGGTCATTGGGCGGAGTTCCGGCTCCACTTGACATGTTTAAAGTATATGAAACGCTTCCTGACTGGCTATCAATTACGATATAATAGGTCACCCCGGCAGTCATTGTTACAGAAGTAATTGTTGCCGATCCGGTAATTGATTCAGCAGTTCGAAGACAATAAGTTACAGCACCACCGGTTGAATCCGGACATCCGTTATAAACAGAAATTCCGATTGAAGGACCGGCTGTAGTCGCATTGATCGTTACACATTCGTTTGCAGTAGGAGTATAAGTGTAAACAAAGTCTTCACCATTCATTGAAATAGTGTGACACACTGCATTCGTACTGTCATATTCATTACCTGCACCGGCTGTATTTCCCGGAATTGAAATAGGCAATGAACAAATGGCTTGGGCAGAACTACAGGTAAAACCTAAATTGCTTACCGATCCGATCTTTGCACATATCTGAAATTTACCATATTTATTATTATCACCTGTAACCCGAACATATAATGTTTCTGCAGCACAAGGACGACTTGCGCTGACTTCACCATAAGTTGGATTAGCAATACTTGTAGTAGCGCAAGCTAAAGCTGCACCGCCACATGAAGCATATAATTCAACACTTGTACCTGTCATTGCTAACGGACAAGCTAACGGAGCGGTCGTTACTGTAACCGCTGTAACTCCAAGAGGTTTGATAAACGAAAACCAAACATCGCCGGTATCTGTAACTGCACATGAAGGTCCGCTTGCTGAAGTTTGAGTATTGTGTGCATTGGAAGAAGTGATATATGTACAGGCAGCAGTAATTGTTCCAAGTGAAGTTGCATTTGCACAAAGATCATTTGCATTCATAGTTGGATTCAAAACATATTGAATGTTATTCGGACGCATGTAGAAATAACCATTTCCTGAAAGTGCAGCTGTATTATTAGCAGATGCAGTTACCACATTACCAACCACATTTGCAACTGTTGCTCCTCCCGCAGCAATACCTATACCGCCAATGAATAATCCATTCACAATACCTGCAGAAGATCCTACATTGACTGTTGGGTTTCCTGCGGTACCTGAAATAGTTGTTACTATTTGTGAAAGAGCATTTGAGAATTCTGTTGCATCACTGACAGTTGCAGTGGTAGCAGTAGTAGGTGTAAATGAATAAAATTCTCCACATCCGGAAGCATAACCGATCGAAGCACTGTTAGCGCCAGCTCCACTCATGTTATAAACGGAAGTAGGATAGATAAATGTAATGGCCCCAGCAGCAGAAAGTTTGACACCGAAACTATATCCACCAGCACCGGTTTTTGGCATTTTTGAATTCCAACGAATATAAAGATCTGTTCCTACAACTGACCAAACAAAAGTAGTTGATGCAATATCATCCCACATAGGCGCAATAAGAGGTGTTCCACCCGCATAGCCGGATAAACTATTGGCAGGAAGCGCAGTGGCGAAATAAGCTGGAATAGCTGGGGAAGGAATACAGGCAACCCAACCATTGGTTGATACAAGAAAATTACTATAAACTGCACCACCACATTGAAAATTAAATCCAGGTGTAAGTACAATTACATTTTCATCTTGTAGAGCAACAGCTCCAAAACTTACACTTGTCCCAGCAGGAAAAGCAGTAGCTCCTCCAGTGGTAAAGCTATACGGTGTGTACAAACTAGCCTGGGAAAAAACTCCAGACGAAATGAAAAGAGTTAGAAAAACCAGAAGTAGCGAAGATTTGTTGTATAATCTTTTCATGTTGATTTTTTTGGAGATTTTTTTTGTTTCGGATTAGGGATATTCGAGTTTTATTTTCTGACTTGAAGACTCCTTGGAGTAATACAATTCAACCTCAAATATGCGAAATTATTAACGGAAATGCAACATTTAATTGACCTAAAAGCCATTTAATTCGTGAACATCGCCATTTTGAAGGTAAACTATTAGTCTCGATGGGTGAGGGAAATCATATAATTCATTCAGCGTCCAGAATCCAAATGTTAAGCTTTCAATTTTTTCAGAATATTTATAAAAATACATCAAGAAATGGTATTATTGTAGTTCTCAATTAGTGTAAAATCTTCAACAGACATTATGATAAAATCAATTACTAAAACAGCGATTTGTTTCTTACTACTTCTCTCAGTTAGCGGAAAAGTAGATGCGCAGTATGTTCTTCAGTCTTCAAATCTTCCTGGATCGGGAGATATCTGGGTGAATAAGATCATCACAGATGATGTTCAACCGGGTGGATCAGGGGCTGGAATCCCTTGGGATTTCAGTATTCACTTTGTAACACCGAACACGATTTCAGAATCTTTCACAGTACCAACAGGTACTGCAATTGACCAGACTTTCCCAACAGCGAATCTTAAATGTGCTTCCATTTTTGGAATAACAGAATATTACTATAAGAATTCAGCAACAAATACATTGCAATATCTTGGATACTACAGTCCTTCCAATGAGGTTCACATTACCAATCCACAAACTGTTCTTTCTGCTCCGTTTGGTTTTGGAAATTACTCTTCTAATTCGCCTGTAACAGGTACCGGTTATCAGGGTTCGACATTGGCAGGAACAGTTTCTGTTGTAGCTGATGCTTATGGTACAATAACTGTTGGTGGAATAACAACATCCAATGTATTGCGGGTAAAAACGGAATATACATTGACTGAAGATTTCGGTGGTGGTCTGAGTGAGAATATCAGTTTCGTTAAATATGCATGGTATAAGCAAGGACTTCGTGCTCCTTACATGCAGATCTGTACATACCAGGCAAGCGGTGATATTGGTACTATCAATCAGAAATATTCATTGGTAGCAAACGTAACAGTGGGTGTGGATGAACTTTCTAAACCAACACTTAGTTTCTCCGTTTTCCCTAATCCGGTTGGTGATACTGCTGAGATCGATATAACAATTGACCAGAACGCAGATATGGCTATCAGATTAATGGATATCGCAGGTAAAACAGTTAAAACTGAAAAGACTTATTATACAAAAGGAACTCACCATTTATCAATGGATGTAAGCGATCTTCCAAAAGGAATTTACATCTTATCTGTCAAAGGTGGTGCAACACTTCGTGAAGAACAGATATTAATTGCAGATTAAGCAAATATTCTATTTTTAAAACTGAAAGACAATCCTCTTGATATTAATCAGGAGGATTGTTTCGTTTGATCCATTGCTGCACGAACAAAGCGTACAAAAAGCGGATGCGGACTTTCGACTGTGCTCTTGTACTCAGGGTGAAACTGAACACCTACAAACCACGGGTGATTTTTTAATTCAACGACTTCGACAAGGTTGTTGTCAGGATTTATTCCGACCGGAATCATTCCTGCATCTTCAAATGACTTAACAAATTTATTGTTGAATTCATAGCGATGACGGTGACGTTCGCCGATCTTTTGTTTACCGTAACTGGAATAAGATTTAGATCCTTTCTGAAGAATGCAAGGGTATTCACCTAAACGCATTGTTCCGCCTTTTTTGGTGACCTTTTTCTGTTCTTCCATAATATCGATCACCGGATGTTTTGTCGATGGATTCATCTCTGTTGAATGTGCATCTTTCCATCCAATTACATTTCTTGCAAATTCAATGACTGCGCATTGCATACCAAGACAAATTCCTAAAAAAGGAATATTGTTTTCACGGGCATATTGTATTGCAGTGATCTTTCCTTCAATTCCGCGATCACCAAATCCAGGAGCTACTAATATTCCGCTTAGTCCATCCAGTTTTGAAGCAACATTTCCTTCATCAATCTTTTCAGAGTGGATCCAGTCGAGTTTAACTTTGCATTCATTCGCAACACCGGCATGAATGAATGATTCAGCAATGGATTTATATGCGTCTTTTAACTCAATATATTTTCCAACAAGTCCGATCCTGACTTCACTTACCGGATTTTTTAATTTCCCTAAAAAAACTTTCCATTGTGTCAGTTCGGGTTCATGCTGCAAAGGCAATTTCAATTTATTGCAAACTACTTTATCGAGTTGTTCCTTGTACATAAGTAACGGAACATCATAGATCGTATCTGCATCGATAGATTCAATTACAGCATTTACATTAACATTGCAGAATAAGGCGATCTTTCTCCTGATCTCCATTGAGATCGGTTTTTCTGTCCGGCAAACCAGAATATCCGGTTGCACACCCAATTCAAGTAGAGCTTTTACCGAGTGTTGTGTTGGTTTTGTTTTTAATTCGCCGGCTGCTGCCAGGTAAGGAACCAGAGTAAGGTGAATGGATAGGGCAGAGCTTCCAAGTTCCCATTTCAACTGACGTACACTCTCAACATAAGGCAACGATTCAATATCGCCAACCGTACCGCCAATTTCTGTAATCACCACATCAAACTCTCCCGTATCACCAAGAAGTTGAATTCTTCTCTTGATCTCATCAGTAATATGTGGAATGATCTGGACAGTTTTTCCTAAAAATTCTCCTTCACGTTCCTTATTGATAACGGTCTGATAGATCCTGCCTGTAGTAACATTGTTCGCCTGTGATGTCGGCGTGTTTAGAAAGCGCTCATAATGTCCAAGATCCAGATCAGTTTCGGCACCATCATTTGTTACGAAGCATTCGCCGTGTTCATATGGATTCAGAGTTCCCGGATCTACATTAATATATGGATCGAGTTTTTGTATCGTTACCCGATATCCTCTTCCCTGAAGTAATTTTGCCAATGATGCCGAAATGATGCCTTTTCCAAGGGAAGAAGTTACACCACCGGTTACGAATATGTATTTTGCTGAAGCCACCGTGCTGATTATTATGCTGTTTGAGATAAAATGTTAATGAAATTGAATTTCGTCAACACGGGGTACAAAAATACTATTTTAAGTGAGTTAAAAAATTCTTTCTT
>JBMQEM010000174.1:0-3729 GCA_049363815.1 Bacteroidota bacterium | reverse complement strand
TGTTCAATTGAGCAACATCTTTTATTTTCCCGACATACATTATTTTACCGTGAAGATCTTTCACAGTAAAAATCATTTCTTCAGAAGTATTAATTGTGATCTTTAAATTCAATTTGTCAGATGCAGGATTAGGGAAGATGGAGAGATTGGTTTCTTTTAAACTCAATTCATCTACACTCACAGGACAGTTTTCCGAATTAAATGTTGAAGAAACAAGATCTTGAAATGGACCGGTTCCGTTTGGACATCTTCCAAATGCTACATCGATTACAGGTACTCCAAAAGTGATACTGTCCAGCACGTCTCCCGACTGATTGCTCAAAATGATCGATTCACCATTGGCTGAAAGCTTGAAGTTGCAATGGATGAATTGTGTTGTTGTAGCATCTTCATCAGCAAATACGATCAGATATCCGTTGGCCGGAATAAAACTATTTTCAGGGAATGAGAATTTAGTTGGATTTGAAAGATCATCTGTCAGATAAAGACCAAACATACTCAATGGAGAAGAAGTGGTATTGTAAAATTCAATCCAGTCTTCGTATTTACCATTCTCGTCAATTGTGTCAGCCTGATTCAATGGTAATAATTCGTTGATCGTAATTTCACCGGCTTGTGCTGTTGGCAGATCAGTTAGTATGCTGTAGAATTCATGTTCAGCGCGCTGTGGAGAAAATATTCCGGCGTCGTTGTTCTCTGCATAGATGTAATATTGTGTCAAAGCTGAACTGATCGTAACAGATGCGCCAAAATTATTGTCACCTGCTGCGCCATCATTGTGCAGACCATCATCATACATAGAAATTCTGGTAAACTTGTCGCTGTTCAGGATTCTGTACCCCAGATAAACACCGCCGGGCATTGCGCCGGCAACATCTGCAGTGATAGTTACAGTAGTATTCAGAACAGGTGTTGTATTGTCTGCCAGAACATTGGTAATCGAAGGTGGCATGAGTGAAAATTCAATTGTATTCGAAAGATAATTTGCTCTTGCATCCATTAAATTCTTTATGCCGGGAACAGAATAACTACCAACAGAAACATCCGTAGTCATCCCATTTTGAAAGTCAGAATCTGTGTAAAATTTATTGGTGTCAGCAATGGCATCTGTGGTAATCAATGACTGCAATTGAGCAGACAAAGTCTCATAAGAACCTGAATAAATAAATTCACTCATGATAGTTCGCATGTGTGCAATATACATGCGCTTGTATGTAGGGTCATTGAACACATTATTTATCACCGGCCAGAACGGGTCTGTAGAATGCAGGTCAAGTGGCATTTCCTGCATGTTTGTGATCGATAATCCTGCAAGACCTGTTGCACCTGCACCTGCAAAAGGGAATCCGCCGAAGCACATATTCAGATCCCAGATCACCGGATTAAAATGTCCGGTGTGGTCTTTATAGAGGTAATAATTCTGTGCAAAAACGCCGGTATATGAATCCAGATTTACAAGTGTATTGTTGAATGCAAGCATCCAAAGAATACGGTCAACATCAAGAACATTCGTGGTTGAAGCAGGGTTATTGGTAACTGAATCGCAAAGAGCAACCAGGTCATTCCAGCCATAATCAGATTTTACTTCGTAAAAATTATTATATCCTGAACTATCGGCTCCGGTAATGTATCTCAGATTACTTTTTGTGGTTGGTCCCGGATTTACGATCGGATTGCATTTCAGGAGAGTGTTTTTGGAAGAGTAAAAATGGTTGGAACAAAAATCTTTGTTAATGCTTTCTGCATTGCTGTAAATTCCGATATAATTACCGTTAATGAATAATTTTGCAAAATTAGCTTTAGGACAATCCATGTAATTAGATAAAATGGAGTAGGAAAGTGGCTCCCGGATAAGACTTGGATCACTATAGCCATTACTTAATTTAATGTCTTTATATCCTTCATATGATTGTTTCTTGAATGCATCAAGTTCGATATGCATTGGGTTTTTAATATAAGTGGAATCATATGAACTGTTTCCTTTGTATTTTACGCCAACACTATCGTAACTGATCCCATTCACAATAACAATGTCTGCCAGGATAAAATCTTCAGCTCCATATTTCGCAGTATCCATCTGATAATCCCAGTTCGGCTGTGAAAAGAAAATTTCAATCGTCTGGATGGTGCCTAAATCATAAAAAGTCTGCTGGGCTCCGGCAGACTTTTTAATGATAAGACTAATTAACAGTAACAGTGTTACTTTTAGTTTTAATTTCATGTTAGTTCACAATAAGTTTACCTGTGAATGATTTATTATTATTGGCCACAGTATTTACAAAATAGATTCCTTTGTTCAGCTCTGAAGTTTCAATTCTGATTGAAGAATTATTTTCTGAATTATAAACTGCAATTTTTCTACCGGTAATGTCGAGAATTGAAATTACGTAATCAAGACTTGGATCAGTAAATGATACAGTAGTAAAATTCTTTGCAGGATTCGGGAATAATTCAACACCACTCAGCATTTCATTTTCATTTATTGCTGTAAGACATGATGTACAACTTGCAAAACAGAAAGCAGTAAGAATCGTATCTTTTGTAACAGATAATTCACGATTTGAGTTTACTGAACAAATTGCAGGTAATGTCTCTGCTCCACTAATGTTATTTCCGTTATAGAACTTGTATTCGTACGTACCGGCTGGCACGTAAGAGATCTTTTCATGAACGTTTGAAGTAAAGCTATACAGGAAGTCAGTTGTTGGATCCCAGTTCTGGAAGTTTCCGGCAACATGCATACCGGCACCATCTACTGAAGGCAAGGCCTGTGTATCAATGATGAAACGAACAAGATAGTTTCCTGCAGGTGCATTGGCTGCGAATAGAATTGCGCCAACATAACTTGTATCGTCTGCAAGAGAGTCAACATAGATCCATCTGCTATCGCTGAAATTATATCCCACACGTGATTCAACAGGAACGAATTCTGCTTCATAGAACTGATCGCCATTAATGAATTTGTATTCATATTTAGCAAATGCTGGAATGTCAACTACCACACTGTAAATTTCTGTAATGCCTTCCTGTGTCATGGTAGTTGTTCCTGAATTCCAGTCACCGCCGGGAAAGCCCGCTATTGTCTGAAAGTCGCCACTGACATGTACACCTGTTGTATTTACTGTCTGACCGGTCATATCAACTGCAAACTTCACTTTTTTTGCATTCGATTGAAATGCCATCAGGACAAGTATTGCTATGATATTGAATATATTTTTCATTGTTGATTTTTGAATTTATTAACGGATTAGAGATATTTTTTTAGAAACGGTTCCTGTCTCTGAAATCAATGTTACGAAGTATACACCATTTTCATAAGAACTAAGATCCAGTTCTGAATTATTGAATGATCTGGAGATAAGTTTTCCAAATTGATCATGTAATAACGATTCGTAAGAGTTTCCTTTGAAAGCAGAGTTGTCAATGTGAATTATTCCTGTAGTTGGATTCGGATATAGCGAAACTTTAGAATCAAGATTATTCAGTGTTATTCCAGTTGAAGAGAAAACAAAATTGATTCCAGTTGAATACTGATAAACACATCCATTTGCGTCTGTGGTACGGACAAGATATCGCCCTTCCTGTGTAGGAAGATAGGTTTGTTCTGTTGCTCCCGGAATCTGAACTCCGTTAAAGTACCACTGGTAACTTGTCGCTGCAGAAGAGATCAAAGTATCTACGATCTGAGAAACAACAGGAATAGGAGGAGCAGGATTATTTACATAACAT
>JBMQEM010000173.1:0-15226 GCA_049363815.1 Bacteroidota bacterium | reverse complement strand
AAAAAAATGGAAAACAAAATCACAGTAACAGGAACCGGACCTTACATGGTCACAGGAACAATCACATTAACTGATGCAAACGGAAATCAGATCGAGAAAAAAGAAACTTTCGCGCTATGTCGTTGTGGACACAGTGCTAACAAACCATTCTGCGATGGACAACATCGTACGAATACAGACTGGTTAAATCAAAAATAATAAATGACAATTCACAATCTCATCAGCAAACGAAAAAGCATCCGTGCTTTCTCTGATCGTCCGATCGATGATGAAACAATGATCAGTCTTTTCGAGGCTGCGCGTTGGGCTCCGTCATCGGCAAATGAACAACCGTGGCGATTTATTCTTGCCCGTAAGCAGGACAAAGAAGCCTTTGCTAAAATGCAGGAATGTCTGAATGAAGGTAATAAGATCTGGGCGAAAGATGCAGCGGCATTGATCATAACGATTGCTAAAAAACATTTTTCTTTCAACGAAAAGTCAAATGTATATTCATGGCATGACGTAGGACTGGCGACTGCAATGTTATCAGTGCAGGCGACAGAATTGAATTTATTCCTGCATCAAATGGGCGGATTCAATTCAGCTAAAGCGAAAGAAGAATTTCAAATTCCTGATGAATACGAAGCAGTAAGTATTATTGCAGTAGGTTATGAAGGAAATCCTGAAGCATTACCGGAAAATCTCAGGGCCAGAGAAGTTGGTGAAAGAAAACGTAAACCATTATCAGAACTCGTTTTCTCTGCTAACTTTGGCGAAGAAAATGAATTATTCAAAACAGAAATCAACAAATAAGAAAGGAATAAAATGAAAAAGATTTTTCACGCAGCTTCATCACGCGGACATGCTGATCACGGCTGGTTAAATGCACATCACAGTTTTAGTTTTGCGAGCTGGTATGATCCTTCACGCGTACACTTCGGAATGCTTCGTGTTTTAAACGATGATATTGTTGCCGGTGGACAAGGATTCGGAACACATCCGCACAACGATATGGAAATTATTACCATCATTTTGAAAGGTGCACTTGAGCACAAAGACAATATGGGGAATGGTTCAGTTATCAGACCGGGCGATGTTCAGGTGATGAGTGCCGGAACAGGAGTAATGCACTCGGAATTTAATCCTTCGAAAGACGAAGCCACGAACCTGTTTCAACTTTGGATCTTTCCTAAAGAAAAAGGGATCAAACCACGTTATGATCAACGGACATTTAATGTAGCTGACAGGAAAAATAAGATCCAAACGGTAGTTTCCGGATTCAAGACCGGTGATGAACTCTATATTCATCAAGATGCTGCTATTTCATTAGCTGATCTGGGCAAAGACACAGAGTTGAAATATGCTATGAAATCGAAGGAAAATGGGGCTTACATAATGGTTATAAATGGTGCTGTTGAAATTGAAGGTCAAAACCTTCAACAACGTGATGCAATCGGTGTGTGGGAAAGCGAAAATGTTTCCATAAAAGCATCAGAGAATGCAGAAATTATTATCATTGAAGTTCCAATGAACTAAATGAAAAATGGAGTTAGAGAAAGAAATAAATCAGAAGAAGTTTCGCAATGAAAGCCATAAACTAATGGTCAATATTATTTATACGTTCAATTGGTTGAATGGTCAACAAAGTGATTTTTTAAAACCATTCGACATCACCTACCAGCAGTTCAATGTCCTCCGCATTTTACGCGGACAACAAATGCAACCTGCCAGTATCAAATTGATCCGCGAACGTATGCTTGACAAAATGAGCGACGCTTCCCGCATCGTAGAAAAACTCCGCATGAAAGGCCTGGTCGAGCGACACATCTGTCAGCACGACCGCCGTTCTTGCCAGGTCTTCATTACTCAAAAAGGAATGGATTTATTAAGTGAAATTGACACCAATGAGATGAAGCAAACGGATCTGATGATTGCGCTATCTGAGAAGGAGAAGGTGGAGTTGAATTTGTTGTTGGATAAGTTGAGGGGGTGATTATTTGGCTAGTTGTTGAAATTCGGACAAATTAATTTAGATTTTTCTACCTCATTAATTCATTTACTAAAATCATTCTTTTAGTGTCAATTTCAACTTCATCAACAATTAACGAATAGAGGTACATTCCTGCCATTAGATCGAATCCTTCAATGATAATTTGACCTTTTCCTTTTTGAGAAACTGGTATTGATTTTTTCAGTATTTCGCTCATATCAAATACTAAAATAGTGGCTGAATTAAATGATTGTTTAATATCAAATTCTATCTTTGTACTCTCTGTAAATGGATTAGATTTATTTTGAAATAATCTTGAACCATTTTGCAATCCTTGTTGATGTGTGAACGTTTGATTTATTACACAACATTTTTCAATTTCACTTTGCATTTAGTAATTTGTCTCCTAAGGCTATCCAAAGTTGATTGTTGATAATGAGTGCTGTTTACTCTTCGTTCTATTTCTTGTGGTACAATTCTTAAACTATCAATAATTAGTTGTTGCTCTTTAAATGCTTGGACTAAAAGCGGAATTATTTGTTGATAATCAACAAGAATAACTCCTTTGGCAGTATCCTTCATTTCTGGGAAAACTGTCTGTATGTCTTGGGCTAAAAACCCAAATGTTTTTTTATCATCTTCAATACTGCCATATTTATGCTTATAAGAATATGCTTTTAATTGGAGTACTTTTTCTATAATATCAGAAACTGGTTCAATTTCTGTTTTTACCGTAGAATCAGACCAAGTATAATATGCACCACAGAATTTGCAAATTTTTTCTCTGGCCCATCAATATTGGTAACCGAGTCCCTAAACAAAGAAACATTTTCTAAATAATAAAATCCAAATATACCAGAAGGCGCAACAGACATTGTATCAGCTGTTGAGTCCGGTAGAAAACACCAACCTTGAGAATTTCTTGGTTCATCAACTCCAAAGATTGTACAATCTTTATATAAATCTGGTGTTCCATCAGAAGGTGAACTCCAATAATCCCCTTTGGTAATTTGACTTAATCCAGTAGGATATATACTCAATTGAAAGTCCCTATTATTTACTAAATTCTGCCCAAAAACAAAACGAACACTTAGAAAACATTCAACAAGTATGAAAACTCCTTTTTTTATTTTCATTATTTTGTCAGTTTGAAGATTTCAGTGGAAAATACTTTAGTCAATTTACAAAAGTATAATCCTGAACTATATTTTTTTAAGTTAAGGTTAACTGAAAAATAGTTATAAACAAATAGGATAGTTTACCTAATTTTAAAGTGATTTAAGCAACATCAAAATTTAATGTAATGAATTGATGAACTAGGCTTCAATCCTTTGCCTGTACCTATTGCACCAAAGATAGGGCAGAATTCACTTGAGGGGAATGAAGTTGATAATTTTATTAATTTTGTACCGGAAACGGACGCGTCAAACTGAAGAGGGAACGAGTAGTGAGCAATAATACTGAAATGGAATTAAAAAATATCCCACAGAGAAGCCTCTTCCTATTGATAATTCTTTTTAGGTTCTAATCCCAAGAAAACTTACTTCATATTTATTGATCAAATTTTATCAGTTCTTATAAATTGCATAATAAAATTTAAATCTATTAAAATCGTCAACGACGAATAAATATTATTTTATCATGGAAATAATTATTTTCGACTTCCATAGAAACATAATATGCACCAGGGGCTAAGTCAGAGATTGACAATTCAAAACTTGAATTATTATCTTCATTAAAATTATACTGTTTAACAATAGTACCCAATGTATTCCTTATCATAACCTTTGTCTTCTTACTTATGAAACTTGATTCAAGAGTAAAATTTCCATCAATTGATGGGTTAGGATAGACCTTACAATTAGAAACTTTTGGCGAACTATCAATACTATTCTCACGAGAAGAATAATCTCTTTTTCTATGAAATGATTCACATTGTGCAATTTGTGCTGAAAAATTACTATTATCTGTATCAAAACCATCATATAAATCTATGTAATCATTCGCAGTAAAATTAACGGTACTTTGAATCAAAACAGGACCGTTTGTACCTGAAGTGACTGATTGTCCCGAAATAATAAAATCACTTGAATTTATATTTGTTGGCACAGTAAATATTTTGTTTTGAATATATTTCTGAGCCTCACAATTACATTCAGGCAGGGTATAATTTGCGGCTTCAAGAGCATATGGATAAATTATGTTATGACCAGCATCTATAAATAAAGCATAATTATTCCAGACGTAATCTTCATTACAATTCCACATTCGCATCCAAATATCGTAGGTCCCTTGTTGTAAACCATTTCCTTGGTCATTATGTCCATTCCACACAAACAAATAATCATTGTAACCTGGATCTTTTAGCCCAGTTGAGCTAAAAACATTAAAATGATAAACTGGAACACCCCCACTCCATCTTCCATATACTTCAAATTCAAAGCCCATAACATTTTCCATTAAAAACTTATAGGTATAATTCCAAAGTGCACCATTCATAGTAAGAGGCAAAGTTCCATGAGTAATCGCTGGCAATTGCGGTGCGCAAACGTGATCACAATATTTAGCTATTGAAATATCATCTAATAATATGTAAGATTTAAAACAGCTTGTTCCTTGTCCTTGGTCGCTATAACTTTGATTCTCTAACTGAATTCCCACCCAATCATAAACATCAGCTTCAAAACCTAAAATATCATGTCCAGATGGCGCGACAAAAAGTTGACTAATTTTATACCATCCGCCACCTAAGGGAAATATAGATGTACTGAGTGGAATAGAAACGACTTCACGAATAGATTGAAGCAAACCATTATTAAATTCTACATAACCTTGCTTACATTCTTCATTCTCATCATTATCTTCATATTCTAATTTAGTCTTCCCTAAATATACCTTCAATGTAGAACCTGAATTTTGATAGGGTTGAGGATCGTTTATCTTATAATCGGAGAATTGAAAATAAGCAGTAAATACATATGCATCTCCTGAATTGAGCTCCTGCCCATTAAAAAATTGTTGCTCTAGGATTTCATAGTCATGCATCCCAGCATATCTATTACCTGTTTTAGCGCCTCCATTTGAAGATGTTGCTCTAACATTGCAAACAGGCGTATTAATATCATACCAATCTGGAGAATGATTTAATAAATTATCTTCATATATATCACATTCCCAAACTTCGGGATAAACGCTGCTTACATTTGATCGAGGTTTAAATTGACCTTCAAGAGTTGGGGCGCCATTCGAATCTTCAAAACTACCATTGTGAATTAAATTATTTTGTGCAGATAACAATAAAGTATTTGCTAGTAAAATAATAATAAGTAAAATTTTGTTCCACATGTTTAGATTTTTTTAATTGTATAATTAATTCCAAGCCTTAAAAACAAAGTATTTCGATTACTTTTTTCCATTCCAAAAATTAAGGTTGATTTATTTAATAACCTATATCCCACAATTATTTGTTCAGAAAGATGATATCGAAATTCCAAAGAATTATCTGTGACATTATTTGGCTGACCATTAAAAGTGTAACTTTTAAAATTGTGAATTGATAATATTGAATTGTTTACGCCTGCTGAAATAATAAACCTTTGAAAGGTTATACTAATTAGGATTGGAATTTGAAAGTAATTATAATTTTCAATTGCTTCTATTGTTGGATTACTAAAATAAGGAAGATATAATCTCCCCACTTCGTTGCTCTGCTTTTGTTTAAATGAATAAAGAGTGTATTGAATTCCAAATTCTAAATTTAAATTTTTAGTTAATTCGTTTACACCATAAATTCCTAAAGAATATCCAAATCTAGGAAATGACCTAAAACCATTGCAATCAATGCACGCAATTGTTTGAGGAAGAATGGGATTACTAAATACATTATTATGTAACACAGAAGCATGAGCATAAATATTCTTAATTTTAATAGCAGAGGCGTTACTACAAAATAATGTGCTCAACAATCCAATAACAGTTAATATTCTCATTTTGCAATTCCTTAAATTAATCAAAAGTAGATATTTTTACAATCGATTAAATTTTCAACATTTTCCAATCACTCTGTTTTCAGAGAAATAATCAGGTGGCTCATAATCGTCGTTCGGATTTTGATCGTATTCTGTATGAATATTAGTAGTTAAAATATTATCGTCTGGCAAACCTTGTAAATACGTTCTATCTGATGTTGACAAATCTCCAATGATTTTCCCAATATCAATTTCCGCCGGATTGTTCTCGATAACACCGGTTCCAAAATATGTCCAAAAGGCAAGCCACAAGCCTGTTCCCATTGGAAATTTTATCATTGCTTCGATGTAACCATACTGAATATTAAAAGAGTTAGTATTTTCTACCCAACCACCAGTATACGGATGAATTCCCGGAGCACAACTACCACAAGCATTGGAAGGATTAGGGGGTGGGTTTATAGGACAATTAGTTGGATTGTTATCAACTTTTATGACTAAATTTCCTCCGTTAACGTCTACATTCTGCTCTAACATTAATATTGGCTCACCAAAATGATCGCCATAATGTGCCTTGACCCATTTTACAGGATCAATGGTGTTAAAATCGTCTTGCCATAATAACTGCCAATGAGGGTCATTCAATGGAGTTTGAGCATTTGCGATATTCGCAATAAAAAAAATAAAAATTAATCTTTTCATATTGTAATTTATGGCTAGTTAAGGTAAACATTATTTTTATTTATTATCCATCTCGGAATGACTAACCTTAGCTTCTAATAATTCAATTTTTGAATTAAGCTGAATAACGTACAATGTTAATTCCTCTATTTTTTCTAGAAGTTTTACCTGAGACTCTCCAAGGTCAACACCGTCCCTTTCAATTTCACTGCCTGGTCGAATTCCGGGAAGATGTTTGTTTTTAGCAATAAACTCTTCAACCGACTTTAATGGCATTAAATTATAATTAGAGTCAAAAACATAATCCGCCCAAGGATATAAATAAACCTTTATTTTATTTGCTCTAATTCCGCCATTTACAGATAATTTGTATTCAACATCATCTAATTTTTCATAGTCTTCAACACCAATTCCAACATTTCCATTTTTTTGAATTCGAACTAAATTAGTAAAGATTACATTATTGTTCTGGTCAACATCAGTTGCTTGAAAATTAAATGCAGCTTCGGTATTCCATTGATGAATATAAAAATTGAAGTTCCCAATATCGTCATTGTCCAATGAAATTCCTCTTCTTTTAGGAATACCTCCGCCAGATCGAATTTCCAATGCTTCCAGTCCATCATCTGACCCTAGCCTTAAATCGCCGTTTACAGTAAATAGGCGATCATCATCATGGGAAAGATATCGTGAATTTATTCCAACTTTTCCATCTTTTTGTATTCTAAATAAATTTGCAGGATTGTTTCCTGATTTGTTGAAATTAAAGGCTGAGTTAGGGTGAAAATCACTTATGTAAAAATTAAATGCACCTGAGATTGAATTATCGTCTAAACTTATTCCACGACGATATGGTGCTAAACCATTAGGTAATATTTCCAATCCATTTTCACCGTTTTCACTAGCTAACCTAACCTCTCCTGCAACGGTAAAGAATTTTTCTGGTGAAGACGTTCCAATTCCAACGTAAGAACTAACCGGATTATTAAAAATCTTGCCGCCATTAATATCCCACAAACTTGCTCCTGAAGGCAATGGGCTCCATGTGCCATTACCAAAAAGAACTTCAGACGTTGGATTTGAAGAAGGATTTAGTTTACTTATTATACCATTTGCATTTGCTTGTAATACTGTGAACCCTGTTGAAATCAATGCACTTGATCTTAATTCACCTATGACATCTAATTTTGTAACAGGCGTTGTTGTTCCAATCCCAACATTTCTTATAATAGATTTTAAATAAATATCATAGTTAATCGGTTGCGGACCACACTTGTCCCTGTACCAGGAAAAAGTTAAAGCATCACAATTAGGCGGTTGTAATATTTCACCCGGCTCGCCAATTCTTAATATGCCACTATTGTCCACATAAACAGGACTACTGGAATTGCTATTACTCGCTGCTACCTTCAATCCACCAAGTGCTTCAACAACACCAGTGTTTTTTATTCGCATTCTTTCAATATTATTAGTTCTAACAACAAAATCTTTATTGTCCGTCGTCCCCATAAATTGCGTTGTTGGATCAATGTTCGCATTTCCAATCATCGACCAGTCATCTCGTTCAGGTGCAACCAGTGTTTTATCTGAAGTGGAGGTACATCCGTTGATATCAGTGATGATACAACTATAATCTATCGCTTGCAATCCGGAAATGGTGGTGCCAGTTTGTCCGTTTGACCATAAGAATGTGTATGGAGCCACGCCTGCCGAACCAATTGCTGTCAGTGATCCATTCGAACAATCGTGACAACTTAAATTAAAACCGTTTGCATATACCTGTGGAGTTAAATCAACTTTTAAACTACCGGGAGGTTGTGTCAATACAATGCTTGATATTATTTCAGCCTGATTATCATCGGTAATCCTGACCGAATACTCCCCTGCTGTTAAATTGGAAAGGTCTTCTTCAAAGCTGCCGGTACTCCAATCGTATTTGTAGGGAGGAACACCGCCTGTAACTGATAAGTTAATTACTCCATCATTTCCACCTTTACATGAAATGTTGTATCCATGATGTTGTGGACTTGTGATACTCACAACATGTAAAGGTGTAGGTTCTGTCATTGTTTTCGAACCGGTAACTGTACAGCCATTTGCATCAGTTAAAGTCAGGTTATAATTTCCTGCAGTGAGTTCATAAATGTTTTCCGTAGTTGCACCGGTAGACCAAGCATAAGTGTAAGGTTGCGACCCTCCTTTGGGTTCGGTAATAATTTCGCCATCGTGCCCACCCTGATTTGAAATGTTATAACCACCGTAGACACTCGGAATCAAAGTTACTTCCAGAAGCATTGGTTGGATCAGTTCAACTGAAGCTGAGATCGTTTGACTCGATGCATCGGTTACCGTAAAGGTATACACTCCTGCGCTGATTCCATTTAATACACGATTAAATGAACCTGTATTCCAGCTATAAGAATAGGGTGAAACACCGCCTACAATCACGGCTTCTACCATGCCATCATTGGCGCCATGACAACTGATGTTATTCCCATTCTGGTAATGGGATACGTTGAATGTGATCGCAAAATCTGTTGCACGGATTTTTGTAAAGCATAATGCAAACAATACAATTAATAATACCGGAAACTTTTTTACAATCGAAATGTAAATTAAACTTTTCATGTGAGAGTAAGATTAGAATGTAAAACTGATAAAATGCACTTTCCGAATCGGACGAAATAAACCAAAACCAATATGCCCGCCAACAACTAAAAACTAAACTAAGTAACTGACTAAAACTCTTTTTTTATACGGCGACAAAAACTAAACTCACCGACCTTTCAATAAATAATTTTATTTTGATGCAACAAACATAGAAGTAATTTTTACAAGTCCAAATTTTTTCGCCTATGATTTATGTACTTTAACATAAATAACCTGAATAATAATTTAAAACGATAATTTAATGACAAATCCGGTGCTGTCTTCATTTTAATGAATGTTATCTGTAATATATGAATACAACAAATATGTTCAATGCAATCATGTGCGACCTCTCCGAGGTCGGGGCGTGTGTGCAATATTTTTTTTTCTACCGATCTGTGATCCCGATGGGATCGGCGTTTCGGGTATGACTGGTTTGAACATGCACTATTTTCTTTTCTACCGATATGTGATCCCGATGGGATCGGCGTTTCGGGTATGACTGGTTTGAATATGCACTATTTTCTTTTCTACCGATATGTGATCCCGCTGGGATCAGTACAAAGCACCAAATGTTCAAAAACTCTTAATTTATTCTGGGGATATTCTGCGAATTCTGCGCAAGTCTGCGGGAAAGATTTTTTTCTGGTATCCCAAATTTATTCTAATTTAGCGACATCATTTGATGGCCACAGTCGAACAACATATCTCCGAATTGCTTTTTGATCACGATTGTGTGATCGTACCTTCTTTGGGTGGTTTTCTGGCTTCGAATCAGAATTCTATGGTGACATCGAATCTGGTGCTTTTTCCGCCGTTCAGGAAAATTGCTTTCAATGTTTATCTGAAAAATAATGACGGACTTTTAGCGAATCATCTGGTCGAATACGAACACATTTCTTATCAGCAGGCTTTGGTGCAAATTGAAAAATTTGTTGCTAACTGTATGTCGGAAATGAATTCAGGGAAAAAAGTTTTTCTGAATACTATTGGAACTCTTTATTTCGACAAGGAACACAACATTCAATTTGATGCTGCAAGGAATTCAAATCACCTGAAAGACAGCTTTGGAATGGATGCTTTGCAACTCACTCCAATTAATCGCGAGAATGAGCCTGTTGCAAAACCTAAACCTGTTCTGACAGAGATCCGCAAATCCGTAAAACAACCGCGTCCGGAATCACAACGTACCATTTCTCCTCGTTTGAAAAAAAGTGGAATACTTGTGGGAATTGTTGCTGTCGCTGCTACTGCTCTTTGGTTCTCATTCAACTTGTATCTAGTTAATCCAAAGTCATACGAATCTGCTTCTTTAAGTCCGTTCGACAGTCAGTCGATCTCCTTAAAGATAAAGGACACAAGTACGATGCCGACTACCATTAAACAGGAAGAGCCGGCGAAAGCAGAAACGGTGTATGTTTCAAATGCAACTCCTGAAAAAACGGATACACAAATTGCTGCCAATACAATAACACCGGAAATAGTTGTCCCTGAAAAACCGGAGATTGTCACTCCCGAATCCACACCGGCCGATCTGCACCATTTTGTAATTGCGGGAGTTTTCAGAATCCACGAAAATGCCCTATCTCAGCTGGATCAATTACAGAAAATGGGCTTCAAAAACTCTTCCCTGACCAAGGCCAATAATCGCTGGTATGTTTATTATCAAGGCTTTGAAAAGCGCTCCGAGGCAATTGCCCTCAACGATAGCCTGAAAAACAGCGATATGCAAGGCTGGGTCTGGTTTTATTAATTTTCCCACACAACTCTATTTATATTTGTTACTACGCAAAAAACTATCAATTTTGCAGTAGCAGTTTTACGCTTCATTTATGAGTAATTTACGTCAAGGGTTAAACCAGAAACTTCTTCAGAAACTATCGCCGCAACAAATTCAGTTGATGAAATTGTTGCAGATACCCGTTGCCAATCTTGAACAACGGATCAAAGAAGAAATGCAGGACAACCCTGCCCTTGAAGAAGGTGCCGATCAGGAAGAAGATGAATATGACACTGATGCCGACGATGAGATTTCAAATGATGATGACGAAGAACTGAGTGAGCGTGAAGAAGACATCAGCATCGATGAGTATTTAGTCGACGACGAAATTCCTGATTACAAAACTTCCGTCAACAACTCTTCGCCTGACGATGAACGTCGTGAAATGCCACTCAGCACGCAAGGCAATTTCCAGGATCAGGTTCTTGCACAACTTTATCTTTTAGATTTTGATGACCGTGAATATCATATTGCCGAACAATTGGTCGGAAGTATTGATGATGATGGTTATCTGCGTCGTGAGTTAACTGCAATCGTTGATGATCTTGCTTTTTCTCAAAACATTTCAACAACGAAAGAAGAATTAGATCACATCCTGAAAGCAATTCAGACATTAGATCCTCCGGGTATCGGTGCCCGTTCATTACAGGAATGTCTGGAGTTGCAGCTGGAAAGAAAAGACCAGAAACGAGAATCCATTGTTCTTGCAAAAAAAATCCTGAACAAACAGTTCGACGAATTTTCAAAAAAACATTACGAAAAAATTTCACGTGAACTGGAGATCACCGATGAGCAATTGAAAAAAGCCATCGATGAAATTCTGAAACTCAATCCTCGTCCGGGAAGTGCGGCCAATCAAGGACAGCGTTCTATTGAACATATCATTCCTGATTTTATCATCAACAATACAGACGGTGTACTTGAACTTACTTTGAATTCACGGAATGCTCCTGAGTTAAGAATGAGCCGCGATTACAAAGAAATGCTGGATCATTACAGTAAGGATAAGAAGAATGTAAAAGCGAATAAAGATGCCATCAGTTTCGTTAAACAGAAACTTGACTCTGCGAAATGGTTCATCGATGCATTGAAGCAACGACAGCATACACTTTTTCAGACAATGCATACGATCATGGATTATCAGTATGAATATTTCCTTGAAGGAGATATGCGCAAACTGAAAAAAATGGTTTTGCGTGATATAGCAGAAAAGATAGGCATGGATATTTCTACAGTTAGTCGTGTAGCGAATAGTAAATATGTTCAGACACCATTCGGTACATTTTTACTGAAGAGTTTCTTCTCTGAAGGATTATCGACTGAAAGCGGTGAAGAGGTTTCGAGTAAAGAAGTGAAACAGATCCTGACAGATTGCATTGGTGCCGAAGATAAACGCAAGCCGTTAACGGATGACGCATTGACAAAGATCCTTAATCAGAAAGGATATAATATTGCCCGCAGAACAGTGGCTAAGTATCGCGAAATGCTGGATATTCCCGTAGCGCGATTGAGAAAAGAACTATGAACAGAAAAGTTGCTCAATTTTTATCGGTTGCACTACACCCTGTGCTCATGCCGACGTATGCTTTGCTTTTCATATTTCAGAATAAAACTTTTTTCTCCTACTCTATTCCCTATCATGCAAAGCTTGCTCTTTTTCTGATCATCATTCTGAATACGCTGATTTTTCCTGTCCTTGTTTCATATATACTCTTAAAAAAAGGCGTTATCAGATCTTTTGAAATGGAAAAAAGAGAAGAACGACTGATTCCTTTTGCAAGTAATTTATTACTGATGATGGTGGCGGCTTATCTAATAAATAAATTGCGATTACCACAAGTTTTTTTTCAACTCATCTTAGGTGCGATTGCTTCAGTCGCCATTGCAATCATGATCAACTTTAAGTGGAAGATCAGTATTCATATGATCGGTGTAGGTGCAATGGTGGGAACGCTTTTCGGATTGTCAACATTTATGCTTGTCGACTTACGATTTCCAATCATCTTGTCATTCTTTGTCGCAGGATTACTTGGCTCTGCAAGAATGAGTCTGGGGGCAAATAGTGCAGTGCATATTTACCTTGGGTTTTTGATTGGGTTTTTCTGTGAGTTTCTTTTTTTGAGCTTGTAAAAAACAAAGTGCGGTAAAAAAATAAACACTAAGTGCACTAAGTTCACAATAAGAACACGGAAATCTTAGTGGTCTTATTGTGAACTTAGTGCACTTAGTGTTAAAATTTTTTTCTATTAGAATGTAAACGAAATCCCCACATTAAGAGGCGTCAACTCCGGTCCTTTATCTTTTTTGAAAACATCAACAAGTGAATAGTAACCTGATAAAGCAACACTACCATAACCAATTCTTCCTGTTACACCATATTGAAAATAATTCAATCCAACCAAACTGTATGATTTGAATTTTCCGAATTTGTCTTCGTATTTTGTATGCGACTGGATAAGATAACCACCTTTTAATCCCGCTGCAACTTTAAAACGTTTTCCTTTACTGTTCTCATCAGTTCTTACACGAAGTTCCAATGCGAAATCAATAAAGTTCAACGAAAGTTTATTTGTTTCAAGATCGAATGAATCCGGAACTACTGCAAAATAATTTCTCTTCGCAACATCATCGTAATAGAACACTGCATCAGTATGAACATTCTGAGAACTTATTCCAAATCCATAGCCCAATCCAAAGTGTCCTGCTTTGCCCATTTTTTCTTTCATGATCAGGAAACTAAATCCTCGTGAGCGTAGTGGTTTCGCTTCGATAGTTGAAGGAAGATTCATCCAGTTGTCAGATGTGATTGAAACGATAAACAGATCGTCAGCTGCTGCAATTTTTCCTAACGCACCGGGCATCGATGATGATGGTGCAGGAGTTTCCTGTGCTTGGGTCGACAGACTAAAGATCACAATAGCTGCCAGACTGAATAATTTTTTCATAATGTATAGTTTGTTGTTTGCTTAAAATTGTTGTTTGCTTTTGGCAAAGACCAGGCCGAAATAAAATTGACTTATCCGAATGTAGCAGAAATTTAAAAACAAAAATGAGGGCGAACAATAAATCATTCCAGCAGAGAATATTAATTACTTTTAAAAAAAACGGGTGTAGCTTTGTAATGACTACACCCTTTCGTGGGCCCTGATGGAATCGAACCATCCACCCACAGATTATGAGTCTGTTGCTCTAACCGAATGAGCTAAGGGCCCGGTAAATTTTGGGTGACAAAGGTATCTTTTAAGGGATATAATTACAAATTGTGATGTTCTTTTTGTAGCAATTCAGGTCTTGGGTCAAAGGTCTAGGGTCAAACTTGTTGTACTTAACCTCCAAATAATTGGTAATCAGATTATTGTTGAATTGTACTTGCTTTCAGGATCAGTTTGTTATACATATATATATGTATGAACTTAAAATTGGAAGATAACTCCTAATGCCGGAGTGAAATTCTTGTCGACGTTTTCAAGCAGGATTGGAATGGCATTGGAACCATCCGCTTTCAGAGGTTGGCCATCTGTTGTTTCAAAAGCTGTATTATCTGCATTTCGTTTGAACGTATAATAATCTTTCGAAACAGACTTTGACAATAAAGCATTTTGGAAATCAAGATAGATGTTTAATGACGTCCGTTTAAAATTAAACTTCTTATCTATCCGAACATCTAGCTGATTGAAAGTTGGCAATCGTTCACTATTCAGTTTTGAAAAATCTGAAACACCTTGTCCTGTGATGGTATATGTTCGCTGCGACTCAGAAAGATCAAATGGAGTATACGGTGCTCCACCTGATAAACGATATTTCAAACCAAGTTCCCAGCCTTTCTTAAATTTTTTGCCGGCAATCAACGAAATTAAGTTTCTTGTATCCCAGCTTGAAGCTATGAATTTACCATCAATCCCGGCAAATTGCGAATAGAAAAAAGTATACGATGCAGTTATGTAATAATCCTTTTTGAGTTTCTGCTGCAGAAAAAATTCCAATCCATAACTACGACCTTTACCTTGACTCGTAACAGCTTCATTTCCTATTACACCAAAATCATTTCCAAGATTTGCAAGTGAAATTTCGGAGCTTAATGAAACAGGATAATTACTATACTGCTTATAAAATCCTTCGACCGTCAACCGAAGCGAGCTTGTCGGAAGAAATTCAAATCCTCCGGCCAGATGATCA
>JBMQEM010000172.1:0-3765 GCA_049363815.1 Bacteroidota bacterium | reverse complement strand
AATCCGAAATCAAATTTCATTTGAAATAAAAAAACCCGCCTACTAAGTGGCGGGTCTTTTTATCTTTCTGAAAAAGCATTACTTCACCTTTGCAGATAATTCAGCGCCGGCTTTGAATTTAGCCACACGTTTAGCAGCGATCTTGATCGGCTTGCCAGTTTGTGGATTACGACCATTGCGGGCAGAACGTTTAGCAACTGTGAAAGTTCCGAAGCCGATAAGAGCTACGCGCTCTCCTTTTTTCAATGTTTTAGAAGTCACATTCATAAATGCTTCTAAAGCACGAGATGCATCAGCTTTGGTAATTTTTGCTTCAGATGCCATAGCATCCACCAATTCAGCTTTGTTCATTTTACGCTAGTTTTTTTAGTGATTAATATTCAATTAGTGATTGATGAGTTAAAAGTATGTTGCACAGGAGGTTTCTACAATATTTTGAGGGGTAAATGTTAATAAAAAGTGCGTATTGTTGAAAACTAGTTCATCTTTCGTTTTTCATCTTTCGTATTTCGTCTATTGGGTAGGTTAAATACAGGGAGCACAGTAAGCTTATTTCGGATTTCGTTTTTACAAGAATTATTTCAATTTATCGAACCAATAAAACGAAAGACAAAAGACGAAAAACGAAAAACAAATGACAGATTTCACTATCTTAGCATCCCTCATAAAACGAGGGTTTACCCAATGGAAAAATTTGTTGTCAGTGCAAGAAAATATCGGCCGATCACTTTTAATACGGTAGTCGGACAACCGAATATTACCAATACGCTTAAGAACGCTATTCGTAACAATCATCTTGCACAGGCTTTTCTATTTACGGGACCTCGTGGGGTTGGTAAAACAACAACAGCAAGGATCCTTGCCAAGACGATCAATTGTCTGAACGTAACTCCGGAAGTAGAAGCCTGTAACACCTGTGAAATGTGTATGGCCTTCAATGAAGGGCAATCGTTGAATATTTACGAATTGGATGCTGCGAGCAATAATTCCGTTGATGATATCCGGGCATTGGTCGATCAGGTTCGGTATGCGCCTCAGATGGGAAAATACAAAGTATATATCATCGATGAGGTTCACATGCTTTCAGTTCAGGCCTTCAATGCATTTTTGAAGACCCTTGAAGAACCACCTTCCTATGCAATTTTCATTCTTGCTACTACAGAAAAACACAAGATCATTCCAACGATCTTATCACGATGTCAGATCTTCGACTTCAGCAGGATCTCAATAGAAAATATTGTCAGTCATTTACAGCATGTAGCCAAAAGTGAAGGTGTCACAGCGGAGATCGATGCTTTGCACATCATTGCTCAAAAGGCTGAAGGAGCATTGCGCGACTCACTGAGTATTTTTGATCAGCTCATATCTTTTGCCGGGAACAATCTGACTTACAAAGATGTCATACAGAATCTCAACATCCTTGATTACGATTATTATTTCAGAATAACTGACGATTTACTTGCTGCAAAAATTCCGGAAGTTCTGATGGCATTTAATGAGATCCTGAATCATGGTTTTGACGCGCATAATTTCATCACCGGACTGGCATCACATTTCAGGGACCTTCTAGTTTGCAAAGATGAGATCACACTCTCTTTGCTGGAAGTGAGTCCGTCAGTCAAGGAAAAATACCGTGTTCAGGCAACAACTTGTAATGCAAACTGGTTACTTTTTCAATTGGATCTGGCCAGCAAGGCCGATTATCAGTATCGTTCAGCAAAGAATCAGAGGCTGCACATCGAACTCACCCTGATGAAAATGTGTACGAGCAACCAGATCATTTCAGCACCTGCAGAAGGTGCTAAAAAAAAAATTGAGTTAGCAATAAACAGTGTCGTTGCATCACCGGCAGTTTCACAACCTGTAACAACTCCTGTAGCTGCACCAATAATCCTCAAGGAAAAAGAAACTGTTGCAATTTCTGCAACACCTGCAAAACCAGCTGTTGCAGAGATACAAAAACAGGAGAACCCTGTTACCACTGCACCCCGACCTTCCGTTCCAACATATAAAAAATCAATTTCAATCAAGGAGAATCTGAATGGATCTGCTGAAAAAAAATCAGATCTCAAATCAGAAGAAGTGCTTCCGGATCTTTCTGCGCCTTTCGATCAACCAATGCTTGAAGGATTATGGCGGATCTATTCTGAGAAACTGGAAAAGCAGGGCCGCATGACGTTGTCAGCAGCAATGAAAAAAAGAACTCCGATCCTGGGAAAAAACTATGAACTGAATTTCATTGTCGACAGCGCAGCTGCAGAAAAAGACATGAATGAAGAAAAACTGGAGCTGCTTATTTACCTTCGTAAAGAACTTTCCAATTACAAGATCAGCCTAGTCATTACGGTAAATGTCAACGAAACTTCCGATGGCCCTGCCTACACACCATCTGAAAAATTCAAAAGGCTTGCGGAAATCAATCCTGCGATGAATGAATTGAAAAAATCGTTTGATCTGGAGATAGAATACTAACTGCATTACATAATCATGTGCGACCACTTCGAGGTCGGAGGTTGCTGGATTTCTTTTTTTTCTACAAATGTGTGACCCTTTCAGAGTCAGTTTCTGCAATTAAAAGGGACCACCAATCAAGCATATCTTTACGTTGTAAAAATCATGTGCTAATTCTTAGAGGTAGTTACACCCTTACTTAAACATGATATAATAGTCAGTCATCTACATTTATTTTCCAATCATTAAGTCCCCATCAACCACCTTTTTTGACTTCAGATTTCTGACTTTTGACCAACTTTTTTTGGCCTTTGAATCCCGACTTTTGACCCCCAATTTTACCAACATTTTCCTATGAAAAAAGTAGTAAAAAACTCACTATTTTCCTTGTTAATTTGAGTCGATTTTTGTAGATTTACAATCCATGGAAAAGGCAGGAAAACATTGAGTTTTAGCCTAAAAACTTCCATTATTTTTTAAATTTATTCGGGGGATTTTCAGGGGGGAAAAGAGTACTAAAAATGGGTGATTTGATAAACGACCAAGTGAAACCAACCGACGGCGTCGGTGACGGCAAAGAAGTGAAAAAAAACAACCAGAATTATTCTGCAGATTCGATCCAGGTCCTGGAGGGGCTTGAAGCAGTCCGGAAACGTCCTTCCATGTATATTGGGGATACCGGAATGAAAGGTCTGCATCATCTGGTTTATGAAGTAGTAGATAACTCCATCGATGAGGCTCTTGCCGGTTACTGCAAGAACATCGATGTATCTATCCTTCCGGGTAACATAATTCGTGTTACAGACGACGGACGGGGAATTCCGACCGATTATCATGCGAAAGAGAAAAAAAGTGCTCTGGAGGTCGTTATGACCGTCCTGCATGCCGGTGGTAAATTCGATAAGGACTCCTATAAAGTATCCGGTGGATTGCACGGTGTGGGTGTTTCTTGTGTGAATGCACTTTCCTCACATCTCAAAACGGAAGTTCACCGTGAAGGAAAAATATTCGTCCAGGAATACTCATGTGGTAAACCTCTGTACGATGTTAAAGTTGTCGGAGAAACTAACCGTACCGGTACAACACAAACCTTTACTCCTGATTCCACAATTTTCAATACGACCGATTATCATTATGATATTCTAGCAACACGTTTGCGTGAATTATCGTTTTTGAATAAAGGCATCAACTTAAAGATCGAAGATCTTCGTACTCCTGATGCTGATGGCAATCATCCGAAAGATTCTTATCTGAGTTTAGGTGGACTACGTGAATTCGTTGAATACCTTGATGAGAACAGAGAAAAACTTACTC
>JBMQEM010000171.1:0-15296 GCA_049363815.1 Bacteroidota bacterium | reverse complement strand
TTGCAGATGATGAAGCAACTAATGCAGCAGGCTCTGAAATTGTGATCGATGTTGTAGAAGTACATCCGTTCGCATCAGTGACTGTGTAAGAATAAGTTCCTGCCGATTCTGTGAATGTACCTGTTCCTGAATAAGGAGCTGTTCCGCCAGTAGCTGAAACTGTTACCGTAGAACTTCCGCCGTTACAAAGAACTGCTGTTGCAGAAGATGAAGCAACTAATGCAGAAGGTTCTGTGATCGTGATCGATGTTGTTGAAGTACATCCGTTCGCATCTGTCACTGTGTAAGAATACGTTCCTGCTGTTTCTGTAAATGTACCTGTGCCTGTATATGGAGCTGTTCCACCTGTCGCACTCACTGTTACTGTAGATGAACCACCATTACAAAGGATCGCTGTGGCAGATGATGATGCCAGCAATGTAGATGACTCTGTAACTGTAATTGAGGTGGTAGAAGTACATCCGTTCGCATCCGTGACTGTATATGAATGAGTACCTGCCATAACTGTAAACGTACCAATGCCTGTATATGGAGCTGTTCCACCTGATGCACCAACAGTGACCGTTGAACTACCACCACTACACAAAATAGGTGTTGCTGAAGAAGTGGCTGTCAAGGCTGAAGGTTGAGAAATTGTTATAGTCGTGGTTTTTGTGCATCCATTCACATCAGTAACATTAAAAGAATGTGTACCTGCAGTTACCGTAAATGTACCTGTTCCTGTATAAGGCGGTGTACCACCGGTTGCACTTACGGTGACTGTTGATGTACCACCGTTACAAAGTATAGGAGTTGCTGACGAAGAAGCTACTATTAACGAAGGTTGGGTGACAGTAACTGAAGTTGTTTTTGTACATCCATTTGCATCTGTCACAGTAAAGGAATGTGTTCCTGCAGAGACAGTAAATGTCCCGGTCCCGGTATAAGGCGAAGTACCCCCGGAGGCACTCACTGTGACTGTTGAAGTTCCACCATTACACAATATTGGAGTGGCGGAAGATGTTGCATTTAGCAAAGTTGGCTGAACTAATGTAACGCTGAGTGATGAAGTATAACCATATCCATCAGTCACAACAACTGTATAGGTTCCGGCTCCCAATCCCGATCTGTCCTGTGTTGTTGCACCACCGGGACTCCATAAGTACGTATAACCTGTTTTCGTACAAGTGAAACTTCCCTCTGTTGGAGTAAGGTTAATTGATCCATTTGTACTGCCAAAACAAGAAGGATCTACATGAGATTCTGTAAGTGTTGGCTTTGTGGAAACCTGATTTCCAAGTCTGATATAAAAATGTGGCTGATCGTTACTAAAACCGGCAGTAAACTTCACTTCTGCAGTAATTGTGATGTTATGATTTCCCGCTTGATATTCAAATAAAGGTTCAACCACTGTATTGGAGTTCGATGAATAGATCCCGAAATTAGTTCCGTTAATTGTAAAATTCCTTACATACATCATAGCTCCATTCGAAGAAGCTCCCTGAATGTTAAGCCAGATGGCGTTAAAACCTTTTCCTGCTAAAGTTGGTGAATTAGAAGTGACCCTTTCCTGAGAATCATTGAAATCACTGTCGCCATTAAAATCGATCTCCCATTTCGATTGACCTGTTGAAGCAGTATATGTAAAACGGACATTGTAAAAAACCCAGGCAGTCCAGTAAGGACTACCGGTTGGATTTAACTGCAAACCGGATGGTGACCCGGGAGAAAACAAAATACCCTCATACGCACTGTAACCATACCGTGCTCGCGCATCAATCACTGCAGTTGATGGAATAGTACCTATTCCTGTAGTTTCTTCATAATCGGTACAGCCGGTTACAACAGCTGAACTTTTTTGTGGAATCAGGATAATTGCTGTTAAAATGAAAAACAGTAAACAATTAATAGAATTGATTCGCTTTGCGGAAAAAAGGATTGGCAATTCATCATTTTTTTCATGCCTGAAACTTTGTGGGGAGTTTTTTGTGTTCATGTTTATGAGGGTGTTTGTGGTTTGCTTAGGAATGTGGTCAGGTGCTGTTTAATAGCACTCACGTGAAATCTTAAATATTTTGAAATAAAAAAAGAACGGCAACTGACCTCAAGAATAATTCTATTATTATTCAAAGTCAATTACTTGAAACCAATTAAATTAATTGAATGACAATGTAAAAAAGATATTTACTTTTCCCAAATAAATTAACTGCTTCACCACGTCAACACCACTATTAACAACACTTTCGTGGCTTTTTCTGCAAAATCAATGCAAAAATTGATTTCTAATAATAATGATGTTCAAAAAAAAAGAAATAAATAAGCTGATTACTATCATAATCAGAGGAATTTTTCAAATGAATAATTAAAATTCAGTCTTGTTTAAAATACAATCGGTAGAATTTAATCGATGAATTTTTTCTGAATGATCAATCAGCACAAGATTTCTTTGATGAAGTGTGTTGGTGTTAGTCGCTTTATCTCTATACAGATATAAAAGTGTCTGTATCAGAATTTGTATACAGTTAACGTTCCAAATACTGAATACGGAACTGACTCTTTAATCAATTCTTTTAACTCATTTTTTCAATGATAAAAAGGAAGCACAAATTTAGTCCATAAAAAAAGTGTCAGTCTCCGTGTCAGAGTCATTGTCCATTTTAATTAACTGGACACTGACTCTGACACTGGAACTGACACTTTGGAAGTGATCCCGCTGGGACTCGAACCCAGGGCCCATACATTAAAAGTGTATTGCTCTACCAACTGAGCTACGGAATCAGTACTTGTTTCTTTAAGCGGCTGCAAAAATAGAATTAATCATCGTAAAACCTCGTTTTGTTGAAAAATAATTGAAGAAAAAGTGCAAATTTTTCAGAAGAAATCACCATTTTGAGCGTTTCTTTATGTAATCACCTTAAAATGAAGGTTAAAGAAATGAGTGCATTTTAACAGAAAATTCAAACACTTATGAACATTCAAACTGCAAATTCCGATGAATCAATCGGGAAGTGTTTTTTAGTCATGAAAACACTCCGGCCGCACCTGGAAGAAAACAGCTTTATACCTCTGATCAAGGATATGGCCACTCGGGGCTATAATCTGATCTTCATAGAAGAAAATGGTCAAGCCATCGCTGCTTCCGGTTATCGCTTTGCTGAACATCTCCATTGGGGTAAAGCAATTTATATCGACGATCTGTCCAGCCTGCCTGAAGCGCGTGGAAAAGGCTATGCTTCTGCCCTCCTAGATCACATTACAGGCATTGCCCTTAACAATGGATGCAATCAGGTTCATCTGGATTCAGGTTGCAATCCCGCACGCTACGATGCGCATCGATTATACCTCAATCATGGGTTTAATATAACTTCCTTTCATTTTGCGAAAGAAGTGAGTAGGAAGTAGTAAGTACTACCAGTGTCATTTCTCGAAGTAGCAGGAGTTTTGGGCTGCTTTATTCACACTACTTTTAAACACCTTATTAAACCTTAGTAACAACATATAGTCCTAACCGGATAAAACTAAAAAAAATGAAATCAAAAACTAACAGAACAAAAGTTCTGGCACTGGTTGCAATTTTCTCTGTACTTGCTTTCAATTATGGTTGCAAAAAAGAAAAAGACGAAACAGATACTGAAGCTTTTCAAACAACTGCTGAAGATATTGGTCAGGCAGAAACGATAGGACATGATATTGATAACATGACAGCACAAGTTGCACGGACAGGTACTTTCGAACAGTCCAATCCTTCAAGTCCAAGTCATGATCAATTCAATTTTATTTCATGCGCAACCGTTACACGTGATTCAGTTAATCATATTATCATATACGATTTTCATAATGGCTGCACGGGAGCGGATGGTAAAGTCCGTGCCGGAAAGGTCATTGTAAATTATACAGGAACAGGTTACTTTGATGCCGGTTCTTCATGGATCGTTACCTTCGATAGCTTTTATGTAAATACACGACACGTTGAAGGAAGCCGTTCTGTTGTGAATAATGGTTTCAACACCTCAGGAAATATGAACTGGACCATCACTGCTACCAATATGCGGATCACCAGAACAGATGGTAGCTGGAGAACATGGAATTCGACACGGAACCGTGAAATGGTTGCCGGTTATGGTGATACGATCTGGGAAAATGATGACTACCTGATCAATGGAACTGCTTCAGGAACTAACTCTGATGGTGATGCTGTTGATTGTATCCTTACAAATCTAAGACGAGAACATGACTGCCACTGGATAACAAGCGGTAGTCTTCAGATCACTCCAGGCACTCGCCCGGTTCGTACGATCGATTTCGGTTCGGGTAGCTGTGATTATGAAGCGACGGTGACTAAGAATGGAATTACCCGAATCATACATCTTAGGCCGTAATCATGGAGTAAAGGAGATTAAAACAATTAAGGGGTTTAAAGTGTATCAAAACACTTTAAACCCCTTAGTCTTTTTAAACTTTTAATGTTTTCAATTAAGATTAGGATCTTCCGGAAAATCATTGAGAATGCCATAGACATGTCCCATTCTTTGGAGAACATTTCCCCACATAACTGTAGGTTCTTCGATCAGAATATCATATGCATCAGCTTCAGTGATCCACCAGTTGTCTGTTTTTAATTCTTCCTGCAGATCTTTTTTATGCCATGCAGAATATCCTGCAAGAAATTTAATCTGATCCGGTTTGATCTCATCTGCCTCTATCATCAATTTCAATTGCTGGTAATCACCACCCCAATATAATCCTTCAGAGATCTTATGCGCTCCCTTCAGATGTGGAATGGAATGAATATAATAGATCGAATCAAGTTTAATGGTTCCGCCCCAGTAGATGCAGGCATCAAATTCCGGGAAATCGTCAAGTGCTTCGCAAACCCTCAGTTGAGTTGGCTTATTAATAATGAAACCAATTGAACCTTTGCCGGTGTGCTGACTGATCAACACCACAGAGCGTTTAAATGTCGGTTCAGGATTGAACGGCTCAGAAATCAACAGCGCTCCTACAAATGGTTTAGGTAAAGTTTTGGTTTTCTTTTTCATACCGAATACGGCTCGAACCATTTTTAACTTAGAAGAGTTGAAAATGTTTCCGGCATTTCAAGGCATTTTTCACAAAAAATAAGCACCTAATATCTTATCTGAAAATATTTATCTTTCTGTTTATCAGTACATTATCACCCGACAAGGTCAGCAAATAAATACCTGCACTTACATCAGCAGCCGGTTCAAGATCGATCGTATTTTCCCCATTTCCGAAGAAAGCCGGTGGTAAAGTTAAAATGACCTTACCGGTCAGATCACATATTGTTAATGATAATTCTTCAGGAGAAAGCAAGTTGAAGCGAACTACAGAATGATCAGTCATTGGATTTGGAAATACTTCGAACGAACTAACAGTTGAATTGATCTCGTCGATTCCAATTGTTCTTCCGAATTTCAGGATCATCTCAACAGGAAGATGATCTGAACAATTATATAAAGCAGTAGCAATGTTCGATGGTACTGCAGCATTGAAACCAAAATTAACAGACCTGTCAAAGTGATTTCCATCGTTCCCGATATTATTGAATGTTCCAGGTTCATAATAGATACCATCAGGAAGCGCAACAGCTTGTGAATACAGGATCATGTCAAACCGGTCATTCATCCCTCCTGTCGAACCACCACCTACTGAATTCAACCGCGTGGATTGAGTATGATGCCTGGCATAAAAAGAGTTGTTCCATACTCCTGTGATGTTTATCGGATCAAGAAAATAACCATCATTGCTTCCATTATCATATAACAATGCAGTATAACCCGGTTCATATGAACTGTAGAAATTAAAATCGCCGGCAACAAGAAAATTAGTTCCTTCAGGAAAAGCATCTGTAACATTCCGTAATAATAGAACTTCATCACGCCTGTTAATTTCAAAGCCCTGACTAGCTTTCAAGTGCACTGCGAAAATGTGAATTGTATCTCCTGTTGCAATGAATTTTAATGTGTAATGGCTGATATCTCTTAATGCAGTTATGATCGGCACATTAGAGATAAACTGAAATAGTGAATCATTGTAGTAAATTGCATTATCAGAATCATATCCGTTTATATATGTTCCCTGAGCAAAGTGACCTTGTCCTGAATTCATAACATTACTCAGAAACCAACCAGCTCCGGTTGCAGAAGTATTCTCCATTGTCACCAATAAGTCGGGATTCACATATTGCATTACTTTTCTGTATTCAGGAAAACGCAAGGCAGAATCGACTGTAGGATTTGAATTCGGAAAATTCAGAATGTTCCAGGACATGAATTTTACCGGATAATTTACTGTTATCTGGCCAAAAGTACTTCCTGATAAAATAAAGAAGAGGAATGATGCGATCATTCCTCTTAAATTTCTTCTAAGCATTTATATTTTTATTTAGCTGCAATTTTCATTTTCTCAAAAGTATTTCCATTGATTGCTTCAACTGCCTTTTTCAATGCATTATTCAGATCGTTGATCACTACAAAATACGCATTAGTATCCCAGAGATTTCTCGCCAGTAAAGCCTTCAGTTGAATTCTCAAGGATGCTTCAGAAGTTTTCAAACCTGCTTCATCCTTCTTCACTCCTGCTTTATCACCTGCTGCCAGAAATTCTGCGAACAATTTATCATCAAGGATGAATGTACTTTTAAATACATCGATGTTCGGATATTTGGCAAGCAACTCTGCACGGTGATTATCGGTATATGTCAATGTGAAATCTCCCAATACTCCTTTTCGTAGCAAGTCTGTATAAAACAAGGAATTGCTACTTGTATCTAAAGGTACGAAAAGATCCGGCATAATACCACCACCGCCTTTTACAAGCCTTCTCGAGTTTGTATAATAGCTTGTAGAATCGGCAAACTTTACGCTATCGGCACTGAATAATTCACCGCTTTTCACCCGGTTCGAAAAATCAAGTTCATACTCTTCTTCTTCTCCAAGTTTATACGGTTTTTGAATACATCTTCCGGAAGGAGTATAATAATGCGCTACAGTCAAACGGATCGCTGATCCATCAGGTAACTGAAATGGCTTTTGAACTAATCCTTTTCCAAATGAACGACGACCAATGATAAGTCCGCGATCCCAGTCCTGAACAGCACCAGAAACGATCTCGCTTGCTGAAGCTGAAGATTCATCGACCAGAATTGCGAGTTTGCCTTTTTCCCAACCACCGATCACCGATGAATTGTAATCTTCAGGCGGACTTGTACGGCCTCTTGTAAAAACTATTTTTTTCCCTTCTGATAAAAATTCATCAGAGAGTTCAACAGCTCTGTTCAGATAACCACCACCGTTTCCCTGAAGATCAAGGATCAGACTTTCAAGTCCGCTCTTTTTTAACTTCGCAAGAGCAGCCTTGAATTCATCAACAGTTGAATCTGCAAATCTTGAAATTTTAATGTATCCGATTGTAGGAGTAATCATATATGATGCATCAAGTGAAAAGATCGGAATCTGGTCTCTTGTGATCGTATAGTCGATCAGTTCAGAAAGTCCTCTTCTGTAAATACTCACTGTTACCTTTGTTCCTTTATCTCCTCTGAGTTTCTTGAATACATCGTTATTAGTGATCTTTACATTTGCTACACTCTGGCCATCGATCTTTACAATCCTGTCGCCGGCACGGATACCTAACTTTTCTGACGGTCCTCCGGGAATTGGCTGAGTAACCAGAATGGTATCATCATGAATATTGAACTGAACACCGATACCTTCGAATTTGCCGACAAGAGGCTCATTCATTTCACGCATTTCTTCAACCGGTATATAAACTGAATGCGGATCCAGGTCCTTTACCATGGCTCTTATTGCATCTTCTGTCAGTTTTTTAGAATCAACAGTATCCACATATGCATACTTGATCAGTTCAAGCGCATAATTGAATTTGTCTTGCGGTGGAGCTAACTGAGCGTAAGTCTGTGTCGATAAAAAATTGACGACCAGCAGAATCAAACTGCTTTTAATGATTGAATTTTTCAACATACTTTATTTTTAGAATGTAACACAAAGATAAGGGCAAATGATGTTAAGAAAACGCTAAAACCTTTGGAATTATTAAGTGAAATGTCACAAAATCTGCCTGATTCTTTCAAATCATTTCAAAATTCATCCTTTCAACATTTTTCGAAGGTAATTGAGCTCATTTGCCTAAGCCAAATGGTATGTGAAGCTGGACTGATACATTTCTGCCCATATCCGAAACGCCACTTGTACCCAGGTTGCGGAGTAATGAATACTGATTGTAGAAATTTGTATTCAGAATGTTGTTCGCCGATACTGATATGTCAAAAAACTGATTGCCCCAGCGGAAACTTCCACCTAAATGAAAATCCAGAAGAAAGTAACTTTCGTTACTCTTCTCTGAAAATGCGATGTTGACTCTTTCAGAATAATTCCTTGCCGCAAAAGTCAAAAAAGGTTTGTAGAGATAATTCATCTTTTCGCTTTTTAATGTAAGTGCAGCAGTTAATTTATCTGCAGGAATATCGGGTAAATATCCGGCTCCTTTGAACTTCCCTTCTATCCGACTATAAGAAAGCTGAAGTTTTATCCATTTTGCTGTTGGTGGATTGATGGTTACGCGCATTTCAAGACCGTTGATCGTTGCATCTGACTGATCATACCTGAATACATTGAATGTATCAACACGATTAGAATCAACAGGAAGAATGGTATCAATTCCCGAATCAAATGCAAAAATATAATCGTTGATCATGTTCGAAAATCCATTCACTTCAACTGCAATAGCAGGAAATTCCACCTTTACCCTGAGGTCGAATTGCAGATTGCTTTCCTGTTTCAATTTAAGGTTTCCGATCTCAAACCGGTTCATTCTTTCATGTAATGAATAATTCGCCAGTTGCAAATAATTAGGTGTCTCTGTACCGGATGAAGCACCGATCCTGAAAGACAAAAATTTCAATGGCTGATAGGAAATTGACCCGGATGAATTAATGGACATATAATCATCTTTAAAATTAATTGCAGGCCTTGAAGATGATGTATCATTCATTCCCTTATAGGTTTCCAGTTCAAGATCTTTCATGACAACCTGCGCTGCGCCCTGAATTAAAAACCTTTTCCATTTATAATTCAAATTTACATAACCTCCTTGATTCATTTCCTTTGAATCCGGGATCCGGCTAAAAGTTCCTTTGTTTTTAACTTCTTTCGAACTGCCATTTGTACCCAGACTGAATGAATATTTTTTTAATGGATTACTTGTATAGCGGACATTATAGTTGAATGCTGAAAGATCCAGACCATCTGTATTCTCCATCACGTTCTCAAAATTATTGCTGTACGTTTTATTCTGATTCGATTGATAAGAAAGGTCAATGGCAAACAAAGATCGTTTAGCGAAAAGTGTTGTATTGGAACGGAACAGATTATTCTGTAATTCCTGATAAGGTATTGAAATCTCTCTTTCCCTTTCAATTCCGTCAGCAAGATTCTGAGCTTCTTCCGGAATGCTGATCAATCCGTTTTTCTGAGTCAGTGATGACAATGTGATCTTACTCATTCCCCATTTTTTATTCAACCCAATTGTTGCTTTAACATCGGATGCATTGAATTTACTGTTGGAAGCAAATGGTCGCTCTTCGGTATTTACAACTTTAATGGAATCTCCACCCTGAATATAACTGGTCTGCGACTGCACACCGAATCTTAGGGAGTAAAATAGTCCTTTTGCAGAAGAACCTTTGAATCCAGCCTGACCATCCAGGCCCAATGTATTTGAGTTGAACCTGATCTTGACATCCCCTGTTTTTTTTCCGGTAACAGGTGTACGTTCGTCATGCAATAGTATTGCACCGAACGATCCTGCACCCAGAACAGAAGTTGCCGGACCGGTCACTACTTCAATGTTCTCAATGCCATTGAAATTTATTCCCGGTGAATAGTAGTTATCCCAGAAGTTATTCTCCAGTTTAGTTCCTTCTTCAAAATAAGCAACACGGTTAATTCCTGACCCGTGAATTGATACGTGAGTATTTCCAGGACCATCTGAGATCACTTCCGATTCCGGATTATATGCCAGTGAACTCAATATATCAATCGACCCATGTTTTGTCAACTCCTTTGAGGAATATACATTCACTGGAAGGATCGTATTTTCGGGAAGTTGACCATGATAGCTGGTTTGAGATGTTATATCAGGGGAAAGAATTGACTTTACCAGTTCAACATTTACTACCACAGCACTGTCAGATGTAGAAATGGTTCTGACCTCTGTTTGGTATCCTTCTTTTGAAAACCGGATATGAACTGTTCCAATACCGACATTTGTCAAAATATATGTTCCACCTTCTTTTGAAACATCGGATTTATTTAACTCAGGTATATAAATGGTCACTCCTTCATGCAATAGAGTTACATCAGCTTTATCAGAAACGATTCCACTAACGGTATGTTGCGCTTGCAGTTGAGCAGATAGTGCGAATAAAATTATCAGCACTGGTAAGATTCTTCTTGTCATTATTTTTCAGGATTTCCTTCCATTTGTCAGGCCGAAAGGAAGCCAAAAGAAAGCAAAAAACATCAATAAATCGAAGATTATTTTTTCACAATTTGTGAATAACTGTTCAAGAAATTTACTCTGCAAATCTTTTTCCGATTGTTGTACCTGCAATGTATCCTGTGGTCCATGCCGCTTGAAAATTGAATCCGCCTGTTATTGCATCTATATCCAGAACTTCTCCTGCAAAAAACAAATTGGGAACTAATTTACTTTCCATTGTCTTAAAATCTATTTCAGCTAATTCCACTCCACCACATGTAACAAATTCTTCCTTGAAAGTTGTTTTTCCTTTCACTTCATATTGATCATTTACAAGTGTGTTCACGATCCTGTTCAACGTTTCCTTTGAGATATTTCCGATCATCTGTTCGCCATCAATTTTCAGTTTGTATAAAATAAATTCCCATAATCGTTTTGGTAATTCAATTTCATTGAGTCTGAAAAGGGTACGTTTGGGATACTTAGTTTTCACATTAAGAATCAGTTCCCGCACATCCCCTTCTTTCTTGTTGATCCAGTTGACGGCAACTGAAAATTCATATTTCATTTCTGCCAGTTGCCGTGCAGCGAATGAACTGAGTTTAAGAACAGCCGGGCCGCTGATTCCCCAGTGCGTAATAAGCAAAGGCCCATTGTATTCAAGCTTGGTCCCAACGATCTTGACTTGTGCATCGGGAACACTGATTCCCATCAAGGCGGAAATAGTCTTGTCCCTGAAGTTGAAAGTAAATAGCGAAGGAACCGGATCAACGATAGAGTGTTTTGTCTCTGAGAGCCAGTCAAATCCTGACATATTGGAATGTCCTCCTGTCGCTACTAATACAGCATCGAATAATTCACTGGAACCTGTATCAAAAGTCAACTCAACTTGTTTGTTCTTTCCTGCAATTGATTTAATGTTACTGCCCATAGAAAAACGGACACCGGATCTTTCAGCTGCATCCACTAAAGCATCGATAATCGTCTGAGAATTATTTGTAACAGGAAACATTCTTCCATCCTGTTCTGTTTTCAATTCCACTCCATGGTCGCAGAACCAGTTTACAGTATCGGTACAGGCAAATTGCATGAATGCCTGCCGGAGTTCTTTTGATCCGCGCGGGTAATTCTTAATGAGTTGAGAAACCTCAAAACAAGCGTGTGTAACATTGCATCTTCCGCCACCACTGACTTTTACCTTTGCAAGGATCTTATTGCTTTTTTCAAAGACGATGACTGTAGCATGTGGCAACAGACTTTTCATTCTGATGGCACCAAAAAAACCGGCAGCTCCGGCACCTATGACAGCAATCTTTTTTCTCAAAACGATGAATGAATTGGTGCCGAAGATAAGCTGAAAATCTGAGTGAAAAATTGATTATTAGTGTTCAATAGAGGAAATTTTGAAATAAGAAGCTATCTTTGTAAGCCGATAAATTGCAATCAAAAGCGAATTTTTTCCCGCAGATTGCGCAGAATACGCAGAAAAGCCGCAGATCAGGAATGAACATTTCAGGAACAGATACATTACAATTATTTGAGTTTGACAAGATAAGAGAACATGTTCTTGAATATTGCCGTTGCCGCAGATCTAAAGAAAAGGCGGAGTTGCTTGCACCTGAAACCAGCAGGGATCTGCTGACGATCATGCTCAAGCAGACTAATGAATACAAGCAGACACTGGCCATTCGCGGTTATTTTCCGGATACTTTTTTTGAAGACTTTGAACAGGAAGCTGATCTTTTGGTGATCTCCAATTCTGTTCTTAGTGAAATTCAGTTTAGTCGAATTCGTTCGGCTTCGGTAACAGTAAACAGGATCCTTGAATTTTTCGAAGAACGGATTGATTCATTTTTCACGCTTAAAACTCTTGCTGAAAAGGTATATATAACCAATGCCGTCATCGATATGATCAGTGAGATCATTGATGCTCATGGCATGATGAAGAACAATGCATCACCTGAATTGCAGGAGATCCGTTCAGCGTTGTTTTCAAAACGTCGGGAAGCTGATAAACGATTTCGCTCATTCATCAATGAGATGAAAAAGAAAGGCTGGTTACGAGACAATGAAGAAAATTTTTATAATAACCGCAGGGTTTTAGCGGTTCCATCAGAATACAGGCGAGATGTAAAAGGTCTGGTGCATGGCAAAAGTGATACAGGAAAAACAACTTTCATAGAGCCTGATGAACTCGTTGAGCTAAATAACGACATTTCCGAACTCGAACAAGACGAACGGAATGAGATCAGGAGATTGTTACGGGAACTGACCGATAATTTACGTACTCATTCTTTCCTTATAAAAAATTACCATACTTTTTTAAGTGAGCTTGATTTTGTAAGAGCGAAAGCACTTTTTGCAATTGACATCAATGGCAATTTACCACAACTGAGTAAAAACAGCATTGTTGAACTTTACAATGCAGTACATCCACTTCTCTATCTTCAGAATAAAGCACAATTAAAACCGGTTGTACCACTTACTTTAAAACTTGATCAGGAAAAAAGAATTCTGATCATCAGCGGACCAAATGCTGGTGGAAAATCGATCACCTTAAAAACACTTGGCTTGTTGCAATTGATGCTTCAAAGCGGCTTACTCATTTCTGCCGAAGAAAAATCTCAGATGTGTTTCTTCAATCATTTTCTTGCCGATATCGGCGATAGTCAATCGATAGAATATGCATTGAGTACCTACAGTTCCCGCTTGATCCGCATGAATCAATTTTTGCGGATTGCCAATAACCGTTCGCTAATTCTCATCGATGAATTCGGTACAGGAACTGATCCTGAATTAGGTGGTGCGATTGCCGAGACCGTTCTTGAAGAATTGAATAAACGTAAAGCATTCGGAATTTTCACTACCCATTATACAAACATCAAACTTTTAGCCGATCAGCTTGATGGAGTTTTTAATGGTTCTATGCTCTTTGATCCGGAGACGCTGATGCCAAAATATAAACTGCTCGTCGGGCAGCCTGGAAGTTCATACACTTTTGAAGTTGCTGAAAAGATAGGTCTTCCAAAGCATGTGATCGATCGTGCCCGGAAAAAAATTCAGAAGGATAAATTGAAATTAAACAATATGTTGTCTGAATTGCACCAGCAGAAAAATCAGCTGGAAGAAGAATTGAAAGCCTTAAAGGAAAGCAGGGAAAAGTCAGAAGCAGCTACAGGGAAATACAATCAACTTTCTGATAAAATGAAGGAGAAGTTGGAGAAGGACAATGAGAAACGCGAGGAAATCAGGAAACTCGTTGAACTAGGCAGAAAGACTCAGGCGCTCGCTTTAGAATGGGAGAAAACAAAAGATAAAAAAGAGATCATCAAAAAGTTCGTGGGTTCAATGACAGCTGAAAAAAAGAAGCGTGCTGCCGATAATACCCCTGAAAAGATCTCGAAACGAAAAAAAGAACTCATCGAAAAACTTTCTGCAGAAATAAAAGTTGGTTCAAAAGTAAGAATGCTCCGCAGTAAAAACATCGGTACTGTCGAAAAGATAAAGAAGAATATTGTATATGTAAATTTTGGGAATATAATGGCAGAGGTGAATATTGTGAATCTGGAAGTAGCTGAAAAATAATTGCCTTTTTTTATTTTCTGATTTTTGTACTTGTGCTAAAGCTTCGAGAACTAGTAGAATAGTTGTACAAGAGATGATATTTTTAACACTAAGAGCACAAAGTTCACAAAAGAGCACGGAAAAATTCCGTGTACTTTTGTGAACTTTGTGCTCTTAGTGTTTATTTTTTCTAAAACAAATTACTAATTATCTTCTCAATCGTAACCCCATCCGCTTCCGCTCTGTAATTACGAACGATACGATGGCGAAGGATAGGAACTGCAACAGCTTTTACATCTTCGATATCCGGTGAAAATTTTCCGTTTAATGCTGCATGGCATTTCGCACCTATTACTAGGTATTGCGATGCACGCGGTCCTGCGCCCCATGCAAGGTAGTTGTTGATCTCTGCGCTTGCTGCTGTAGTATTCGGACGAGTTTTAGTTGCAAGTGTTACAGCATACTTCAATACATTATCGGGAATAGGAATTCTTCTTACAAGATCCTGGAAATATAAAATTTCCTGTGCTGAAATAACTTTTTCCAGCTTCGGACGGTAATCAGATGTAGTATTTTTAACAACTTCCAGTTCCTGTTCAAATTCAGGATACGTCAGAAATACGTTGAACATAAAACGATCTAATTGGGCTTCCGGTAATGGATAGGTTCCCTCCTGCTCAATTGGATTCTGAGTCGCCAATACAAAGAATGGCTGATCCAATGCATACCGTTTGCCGGCTGCAGTTACTGCATACTCCTGCATTGACTCAAGCAAAGCTGATTGCGTTTTCGGCGGAGTACGGTTGATCTCATCTGCCAAAATAATATTCGCAAACAAAGGACCTTTTATGAATTTAAATTGTCTCGACTCATCAAGAATTTCCGTTCCTATAATATCGGATGGCATCAGATCCGGTGTAAACTGGATCCTGTTATAAGTCAGACCCAATGTCTGAGCAATGGTATTCACAAGCAATGTCTTTGCCAGTCCCGGAACTCCGACCAACAGACAATGTCCACGACTGAATATTGAGATCAGAACATCACGAACAACTTCATCCTGACCAATTATAACCTTACCGATCTCTGCTCTTAGCTTTTTGTATTTCTGGACCAGGTCCTGAACTGCTTCAACGTCGGAATTGTAGTTTGACATATTTTTATTTAGTGAATAACTAATAACGAATAGTGAATAACGAATAGTGAATAACGAATAGTGAATAACGAATAGT
>JBMQEM010000170.1:0-15533 GCA_049363815.1 Bacteroidota bacterium | reverse complement strand
AAACAAGGTCAATGGATGTTCTTCAATACTTTTGGAGATAAGATCGCAGAAATTGATTTTGTCAATGATGTGAAAGAAGGTGTTGAACGTAAATTCTACAGCTATGACAAACCAAGAGAAGAAACCGAATATCTGGCCGGTGTAAAAGACGGCGTTTATACCAAGTATTTTTTCTCAGGACAGGTTCAGTTGGAAGGAAGTTATAAAGATGGGAAGAAAGATGGGAAATGGACAAGGTATTTTGAAGATGGTTCGATGCGACAGGAAGGTTCATACAAGAATGGAAAGAAAGATGGAGTATGGAAATCTTACAGTCGTAAAGGAGCTGTTGTTGGACAAGCAACATATAAAGACGGAGTGAATATAGAAGTACTTGAAGCTGCCAAGAAAAAAGCTGAGGAAGATAAAAAAGCATCAGATAAAAAGGCTGCTGATAAAAAGGGCGGAACTCCTGGTGCAAAACCGGCAACAACTCCTGCTGGGACAACACCGCCAAAACCTGTTGATCCTAATAAAAAGTAATTTAATCTTGTAAAAGGAATTGAAATGAATGCATATATAATTGCCGCACATCGTACAGCAGTAGGAAAGGCTCCCAAAGGAGTTTTTAAAAATACCAGGCCGGATGACCTTGCTGTGGCAGTAATCAGACATCTGCTCGCTGTGGTCCCTCAACTTGATAAAGATCAAATTGATGATGTGATTGTAGGGAACGCGACTCCGGAAGCAGAACAGGGATTGAATATCGGAAGAATGATCTCCCTGATGGGATTGAATACCGTGAAGGTTCCGGGGATGACAGTGAACAGATATTGTGCTTCAGGACTGGAAACTATTGCCATTGCATCTGCAAAGATTCATGCCGGTATGGCTGATTGTATTATTGCAGGTGGTGTGGAGTGTATGTCGCCGATTCCATTCGGTGGATGGAAAATAGTTCCGAACATAAAATATGTACAGGAGAAACCGGATTACTATTGGGGAATGGGACTGACTGCGGAAGCAGTTGCAAAAGATTATAAAGTAACAAGAGAAGATCAGGATAAATTCGGATTGGAGTCGAATCTGAAAGCAGTTGCTGCCATTAAGGATGGTAAATTCAAAGATGAAATAGTTCCTTTCAATGTTCAGGAAATCTACCTTGATGAAAAAGAAAAGCGGAAGGTTCGTGAATTTGTCGTTGATACCGATGAAGGTCCACGTGGTGATTCTACTTTAGAAAAGATGGCAACACTTAAGCCGGTTTTCGATGCACGTGGATCCGTAACAGCCGGAAATTCTTCACAGACTTCCGATGGTGCTGCATTTGTTCTGATCGTCAGCGAAAGAATGTTAAAACAGTTGAATGTAAAACCTATTGCTCGTCTGGTAGATTATGCAGTAGCTGGTGTTGAACCCCGGGTGATGGGCATTGGTCCGATTGAAGCCATTCCCAAAGTACTGAAACATGCCGGAATGAAATTAAACGACATTCAGCTCATTGAATTAAATGAAGCTTTTGCCTCGCAGTCACTTGCAGTTATGCGAACACTGGATATAGACCAGTCTATCGTGAATGTAAATGGTGGAGCAATTGCACTTGGACATCCTTTGGGCTGTAGTGGAGCAAAATTATCAGTTCAACTTTTTAATGAGATGCGACGTAGAAAGCAGAAATACGGATTAGTTACAATGTGTGTCGGTACCGGACAAGGTGCAGCAGGCATTTATGAGTTATTATAATCGTACCTGGAAATAAACAAAAGAATACAAATGTTAGATACAAAAAAAGCAACAAAAGGTGGAGAATTCCTGATCAAGGAAACATTGGCAAGTGATGTTTTCATTCCGGAGCAATGGACTGAAGAACAGTTGATGATCGCTCAGACATGCCAGGACTTTTTAGAAGCTGAAGTATATCCTAATCTTGATCGTATCGATGCGCAAGAGGAAGGATTGATGCAGTCAATTCTGGATAAAGCCGGTGAGCTGGGATTACTTGGTATTTCTATTCCTGAACAGTTTGGTGGTTTCGGAAAGGATTTTCCAACCGGGATGCTGGCAACTGAAGTCTTAGGTGCCGGTCATTCATTCTCTGTTGCCTATGCTGCTCATACTGGAATAGGAACTCTGCCAATTTTATATTATGGAAATGATGCACAGAAAAGTAAATATATTCCAAAATTGTCGAGTGGAGAATGGAAGGCAGCCTATTGTCTGACAGAACCCGGCAGTGGATCTGATGCTAATTCAGGAAAGACAAAAGCGGTCTTATCTGCTGACGGAAAAAATTATGTGATCAATGGTCAGAAGATGTGGATCACCAATGGCGGATTTGCTGATGTTTATATTGTCTTTGCTAAAATTGATGCAGACGAAAACCTTTCAGCTTTTATCGTTGAGAAAAAATTCCCAGGTATTACCCTGAATCCGGAAGAACATAAGATGGGGATTAAAGGTAGTAGTACCCGTCAGGTCTTTTTCAATGACTGCATTGTACCGGTTGAGAACCTTTTAAGTGAAAGAGGAAATGGTTTTAAGATTGCCGTTAATATCCTGAATCTGGGAAGAGTGAAACTTGCAGGAGCAGCTATCGGTGGTTCTAAACGTGTAAGTACATTGGCAATCGGATATGCAAACGAACGTCAGCAGTTCGGAAGACCTATTGCAAAATATGGCGCCATCAGGCATAAACTTGCAGAACAGGCTATCCGGATCTTTGCCTGTGAGTCTGCTATTTTCCGTTGCTCACAGAATATTGAAGATGCCATAAACGATCTGATCGCCGGTGGAATGGAAGAGGGACGAGCAAAATTAAAAGGCGTAGAACAGTTTGCAGTCGAAGCAGCAATATTAAAAGTTCATGGCAGTGAGGTGCTCGATTATGTAGTGGATGAAGGTGTTCAGGTTTATGGTGGAATGGGTTATAGTTCAGAAGGACCAATGGACCGCTCCTACAGGGATTCCAGGATCAACAGGATCTTTGAAGGGACCAATGAGATCAACAGGATGCTTATTGTTGATATGATGCTTAAACGTGCAATGAAAGGTGAACTTGATCTTCTTGGACCTGCTACTGCAGTTGCAAATGAATTAATGTCAATTCCGGATTTCAGCGCCGGAAATGGTGAACTCTTTGAAGAAGAAAAAAAATATATTTCCAATTTCAAAAAAGCAGTTTTACTTGTTGCAGGTGCAGCAGTACAAAAACTGATGATGGAACTTGCAAAGGAACAGGAAGTCCTGATGAATATCGCTGACATGATGATCGAATTATATGTTTGTGAATCGATTCAGCTTCGTGTAGAAAAACTGGTGAGCATAAAAGGTGCTGAAGCATGTAAGGAGCAAATAGAAATGATGCGTGTTTATATTAACGATGCTTCAGATAGGATCAGTAAATCTGGTAAAGATGCAATTGCCTCCTTCGCAGAAGGTGATGAGCAGCGAATGATGCTCATGGGACTAAAACGTTTTGCAAAAGTGACACCTTTGAATGTCCGCGATTCACGAAGACTAATTGCAGCAAAATTGCTGACAGAAAATAAATATTGTTTCTGATTCTACGGGGTATTCTATAGAGCAGAATTATTCTAAGGTCAAAGAATAATGTTCAAACAGTTTCAACTGATTGTACCTTATTCTTTGACCTTTTGATTTTAATGTAGCATTAGACGATCCAATGAGATCTTTTAAAAGACCATTTTTAGTATTTGACTTACCTGCTCAATCAGTACCGAGCCTCTGTAGTGATACCAACATGACACCTATAGGCACACTTTTTATACTTCTACCCGTAAGAAAATGGTATTTTACTATTAAATAAGAGTAAAAAAGAACTTTTCTTAACTATTTTCAAACCTAAAATTAATGTGATTTTACTTGAAAAGAACTAACTTTGCAAACAACTTTCTCCGCAGGTGCTGAAAAAACTAATATTTATACTTTTTTTGATATTATCAGGCAATCGCCAATTTTCGCATGCTCAATTCTTTCAGAAAGCATATGGAGAGCGAAATGACAGGGAAGGTGTATATTTTCAGTCGGTAGCGGACGGGTATATTATTGCCGGGACTGCCCTCGATACGACTTATAATACCCGTGGCTACTATATTTTAAAGCTTGATAAGAACGGACAAAAAGTATGGGAAAGGCAATATTCCGATGCTTTCAGTGCTTATACTTATGGTCTCGCTGTACTTGATAACGGGAATATTGCAATAGTAGGAACGCATGCCGGAATTTTTTACACAGCACTTGCCGAAGTGGTAATGCTTGACTCAGCAGGTAATTTCCTGGGCTCTCAGACTTACCCGCCATTGGATGGATGGGGTACAAGCGGAGTTGGTATTGTGAAAACGGATGATTCTTCTGCAGCTATAACAATTTATACTGACGGATTTATTTCTACTAATTACTATTCTATTTACCGGCTCAATCAGGATCTGACCCCGAGATGGACTGAGTTCATAGGTTATGACGGGTCATTGGTAAATAATCATAGTATGATAAAAAGCTCAACCGGCGATTTCTTTTCATTGGGTTACTATGACATGTACGTTTATGGTCCTCAACTTGAATTTCAGGTTTCAAACGTTCGTAAATTTGATGCTGTTGGAAGCCTGCAATTAGATTCCCTGTATGATTTCCAGATTCAGTCCGTATCGATCTCGCCAACAAATGATGGTGGGTGTATAATTACAGGTAATCATGACAATGGCGGACAGACAGATGTTTTCCTGATCAAGCTTGACGCAAATGGTGAGGTCAACTGGACGAATGAATTAGGTTCTGCTCTGAATGAAAATACTGTTCAGGCTTTACAAACCTCTGATGGCGGCTATGCATTGATTGCTACGATCCCTGATCTGATCCTGCTGAATCAGAATGATATTGTTTTCATTAGATGTGATGCCAATGGAGACAGTCTTTATAGTAAGCAGTTGGGTTCTACACTCAATGAGACTGCATTACATTTAGAGCAGACTCCGGACAGCAATTTTGCAATTCTAGGTACAACAACAAGCTTCGGACTCAACCATATCTTTTTTGCAATTGTCGATTCCTTAGGAAATACTCCGGTTGAATTTACTGTTAACGGAAACGGAAGATATTTTTGTGACGGTGATTCATTGACTCTTACTTTAAATCCTGCACCTGACAGTTCAATGCATATCAATTGGTCTTGTGGCGATACGGTTTCACAGATCACTGTAAGATCCACAGGAAATTATTTTGCGACTATCACTGATACACTTGGAAATATTAAAGAGTCGAATAATTATTCAGTTTATTTTGCTGCAACACCTGCGGTTGCTATCGGAACGGATACAATGGGAATCTGTGTATCAAACGAACTTGAGAATTCATACACTACAGATTTTACGGTACAATATCAATGGTACCTGAATGATACGCTCATACCCGGAGCCACAACTTCTAATTACAAACCTACAGGAGTCGGGAAGTATATGCTGATTGCCTCAAATTATTGTACATCTGACACAGGTATCGTTTTCATTGATACTATATATTCCAATCCGCCTGTTCCAATTCTGGTCTCACCTTCGGTCGATTATGTTTGTTCGGGTGATAGCTTAAGGATATCAGTTGATGTCGATTCAACATCAACCTTACAATGGTATGTTGCCGATGATTTTAACTGGTACGTGATCAATGGAGAAGTTGATTCCGTATTTTATGCTAATTACGATGGAGTGTTTTTTGTTAGAGTTACCGATATAAATGGATGCTACAATAATTCAGACCCCAAAGTAGTTGCTTTTGATAACATACCTGCTTTGGTAAATACAAATGGGCCATCTTCTTTCTGCCAGGGCGGGGAAGTGGAACTTTCAACAGAGCCCGGAAGTAATTTCTTGTGGTCAACTTCTGATACTTCCAGTACAATTACAGTGAATACCGCCGGCGATTATTTTGTTACATACACTAATCAATTCGGTTGTCTCAAGAATAGTGATACTATTTCAATAACAATTCTGCCTAGTCCATTTGTTTCAATCGGGCCGGATACGACAGTTTGTAACGATGAAATTTATGTTCTGGATGCAGGACCCGGATTCAATAACTATTTGTGGAATATTGGTACAGTATCACAGTCCATCTTTTTAATTTCTTTTTCAACTGCAATCGATACACAGGTTGTATTTGTTTTTGTCACTGATACAAATGGTTGTACAAACAGTGATACGGCCCAGGTCATCTTTGATATTTGTATAGGAGTGGATGAATTTACTGCAGATGAAAATTTATATTTATATCCGACACTATTAAATTCCGGTGCAAGTGTGCATGTACATTCTGAATATTCAGAAAGCGTTTTCTCCGTTTTTGATATGACCGGTAAAATGATTCATAGAAGGGCATTCGGGAGCGATCTGGATGAAGTTCTTGGTCTTCCTGGAGGATTTTATATGTACAGGATTGAAGCAAGTGGCAATCGGTCAAAGGTTGGGAAAATGATTATTCAGTGAAAAATGAATTGTGACTTTTTAAAATACCGATTTTGATTGATTTTATTAGCTTTTCAGGTTTATAACCTCTTCGTTGCATCCTACGTTTTCTTGGAGTTTCTGTATTTTTAGTATTAACTTTGATGTAATGAAAATTTTAAAGAGATCCTTTCTGTTATTCATTGCTATGCTGCTGCTGATTTCCTGCAGTGGAGTTTTTGTAATGATCCACACTTGTATGGGATCCAAAAAGACTGAAATCACCTTTTCCGATGAACACAATTGTTGCAGTAAAAAAAAGAAATCATCTGATTCATGCAGTATTGAAAGAAAATGCTGCACTGTCGATTATCAATACCACAAATTAAGTGTTGTTTCACTTCCTGCAGACGAGCATCCAGGGATCGATCTTTACATTTGTGAATTTCCGGTAATCAATTTCAGAACTGATTTTTTCGAAGATACCTTTAAGCACATCGATCATTCTCCACCTTTAATATTGCAGGATTTTTCTATTGAATTTCGTCAACTCCTTATTTGAGATTGTACTTCTAATTGTATTTTATTGACCAATGATCTTACTGTTCAGATTTAATTCTGTTTCCGGTATGATCGAATTCGTAAATTTTAAAATAAGATAAAATGAAGTTCAATTTAATTATTATAGTTGTCTTCTTCCTTGCACTTGTGCAAAAGACATCTGCCCATAACCTTATCAGAGGTAATGTTAGCGAAGAAGGAGAGAAGAAGATACCGGTAGCAGGGGCAGTAATTTATTTTCCCGGTCAGAATGCCGGAACTCAATCGGATTCATTGGGGAATTTTGTAATTGATGTTCATGCAAACCTTCCGTTTAAAATGATCGTGAGTATGGTTGGATTTATTTCTGATACTTTAATGATCACTGATATCAGTTTCAAGAATATTTCACTTAAGAAAAATAAAGAGTTAAAAGAAGTTGAAATAAATGCCAGACGGGAAGATCTTATGGTTTCAACTATGCAAGCTGTCAATACTCAGAAAATAACAGAAGGTGAATTACTTAAAGCGGCATGCTGTAATTTATCTGAAGCATTCGAGACCAATCCAACAATAAATGTTGCATACAAAGATGCTGTAACCGGCGCGAAAGAAATCCAACTCTTGGGTTTATCGGGAATCTATTCTCAACTTTTGACAGAAAATATTCCAAACATGCAAAGCATTGCCGGAATTTATGGACTTACCTTCATTCCAGGTCCATGGATGGAGTCTATTCAATTAACAAAAGGCAGCGGTTCGGTCTTGAATGGATATGAATCCACAACTGGATTGATCAATGTGGAATTTAAAAAACCTGCAGAAAAAAGCACTCCGAAATTCTACCTCAATCTTTTCTCTGATGATAAGGCTGCAATGGAGATCAATACTTTTTACAGGAAAAAGATGAGTTCAAAAGTCAGTTCAATGCTGTTTGCTCATGGACGTTACATGAATACTGCTGATGATATGAATGAAGATGGTTTCATGGATATGCCAATGGACAAACAAATTAATTTATATAACAGGTGGCAATTACAGATCGGACGAAGAGTCGAAATGCAGGTAGGGATAAAGTTCCTGGCTGATTATCTCGAAGGCGGTCAAATGGAACCAACAGAAAGTCATGTACATGTTATCAATCCAGGCAGGTTGTACCAGACAAAAGTGGATACAAAGCGGGGTGAAGCCTATGCTAAGTTAGGGATAGTATACCCGAAGCGGCCGCTGATGAGTATTGGAAATATTGCTCAATTCGTTTACCATGATATGAACTCTTACTTTGGTTTAAAGACGTATGATGCAACAAACAAATCGTTTTATTATCAGGGGATCTTTCAGAATTATTTCATGAAGGAGAAACATCAGTATAAGATTGGAGTCACATTTAAGATGAATGAAGTTCAGCAGATTTTTCTGGGTGATGAATTTGAGATAGTTGAAAATATTCCCGGAGTATTTTTTGAATATACTTATAATCCACTCAACAAATTTACCATGATACTAGGTGTACGTGAAGATTATCATTTCGAAGATGATTGGGTATTTACACCACGTGCTCACTTGAAGTATAATTTTTCTGATAATTCTGTTCTAAGAGTGAGTGCGGGAAGCAGTTACCGGAGGCCTTATTTCATTGCAGATCATATTTCAATACTGGCTACTTCCAGAATGATTGATCTGAATACGAAAACTAAAGCTGAACGCGCCTGGAATTATGGAATCAACTTTACACAGAAGTTTATTGTTAACGAAAAGAACTATTCGTTTTCATTTGATGCATATAGAACAGATTTCTCACAACAACTGGTGATGGATGTTTATTCGGATTCCACTCAGATCAGTTTTTATAATCTTGATGGAAATTCATACAGCAATAGTCTTCAGGGAGCATTTACTGCGGAATTGATCAAAGATCTTGAATTCCGCATCGCATATAAATTTGATGATGTCAAAACAACGTATCAAGGTGTGCTACGTGAAGTACCTTTGGTAACAAGAAGCAGAGGTCTGATGAATTTGTCTTATGCACTTGTACGTTATCACTGGAAATTCAATTATACATTGGTTTATGAAGGACAAAAAGCATTGCAGTTTGTTTATCTTCCTGAAAATGGAAACAGGGATACTAGATCACCTGATTTCTTTACTATGAATTTTCAGGCGACCAAAGAATTCAAACGATTTGAGATCTATGGTGGGGCAGAGAATTTGTTGGATTTTAGACAGAAAGTTCCAATTATAAATTCTTCCGATCCATTTGGTGATAAATTTGATGCAACAAATATCTGGGGACCAATTGCAGGAAGAAGGATCTATTTAGGGCTTAGGTTTTCGATCAGGTAAGGAAGAAACAAAAACCCAATAGGGGAGGTGGAAAAAGCCAGGCAAGGAGTTAATCAGAGCAGGTTCTAGTGCTATGTAAATAATGTAGAACAATACAATACCTTAAGTGAATTTATTATAATTAAAATAATCTGCGGATATTCTGGGTAATCAGCATTATTCTGCAGGAAGCAAAAAATCAAAAAATGAAAAAACTACTCATATTATTTGCATTCATTGTATCAATAAATGCAAATGCACAAACTGATTCGATCAGGATAAAAACATCAGCTGTATGTGAAACATGTAAAGAGACAATAGAGCATGATCTTTCTTTTGTGAAAGGGATCATAAGCTCTTCACTTGATTTGAAAACGCATGAGCTTTCAGTTGTGTATGATTCCAGAAAAATTGATGCGGTTAAGATCAGAAATGAAGTATCTAAGATCGGTTACAATGCAGATTCAGTCAAAGCAGATCCGAAAGCATTCAAACGATTACCGGAATGTTGTAAAAAACCGCATAACGAATAGGTAAGATCATTTGCCAAATACCTTTTCGCCATTCACATAAGTAGCAACGACCTTGGTATTTGGTATTTCTTTCTCATCAATTTTCATGATATCCTGATCAAGGATCACCAGGTCTGCGAATTTGCCTTCCTCCAGTGATCCTTTTTCTTCTTCTTCAAAATTGGCATATGCTGCCATGATCGTCATCGCACGAAGTGCATCTTTTCTTTTAATTCGTTCTTCGAAAAGGAACCCGCCCTCAGGAAAATCTTTAAGATCGCGTCTGTAGATCGCTGCATAAAATGTATTGATCGGATTGATTCCTTCGACAGGAAAATCTGTTCCGAAAGCGATCATTCCATTCGCTTCATCTTTCAGGGATTTGTATGCATATGCTGATGCCATTCTTTCTTTTCCAATACGTTCTTCCACCCAGTACATATCACTTGTCGCATGAGTTGGCTGAACAGAAGGAATGATGTTTGAATTGCCCAATAGTTTTCTGTCCTTTTCATCAACGATCTGGCAATGTTCTATACGCCATCTCTTGTTATTTTCCGGACTGAGATGATCTTTGTAAATTTCCAGAATTACTTTGTTTGCAGAATCTCCTATGGCATGTGTACATAACTGGAATCCATTTTCAAGTGCTTCGTCTGCAAGGTTAGAAATGTAATCTTCTGAATAAAGCATGAATCCGTAATGACCTTTCTGATCAGAATATTCCTCTTTCATGCAGGCCCCGCGGGAACCGAGTGCTCCATCAGCATATACTTTTATTGACCTGACATTCATTCTGTCGCTTTTGAAAGGACCATGATCAATGAAATGTTTGATCGAAGCAGGATCATTAGAGACCATTGCATAAATACGCATTTTCAATTTCCCGGCTTTTTGCATTTCATACAATGTGATAATAGTATCCTTTCCAATACCTGCATCATCAACAGTGGTCAGACCTACAGCAAAACAGTTTTCCTGAGCTTTCAGAATAGATTCTTCAATAAGCTGATCTGAAAAAGGAGGGATCTTATTCCTGACCTGTTCGATTGCATTGTCAATTAATAAGCCGGTCAGTTTTCCATTGGCCTGAATAAATTCACCACCTGTAACTTTTGAATCGATTGTTATGCCGGCTAACTTTAAGGCAGCAGAGTTGCAAAGTGCTGCATGTCCATCGATGCGCATGAGAAAAACCGGTTTATCAGGAAACAAACTGTCGAGTTTTTCATTTGAAGGAAATTCTTTTACCTCCCAGTCATTCTGATCCCAGCCACGACCAAGTTCCCATGAAAATTTATTCGTCGCAGAGTATTCTTTCATTCGTTCAATTATCTCATCAAACGATTTCGTGCCATACAGATCACATTTTAGAAGATCAGTACCATAGCCGTAAAAATGGCAATGTGCATCAATAAACCCGGGATAAACAGCTTTTCCTTCAAGGTCTATTTTTTCTTTGGCAATATATTCATCTAAAAGATCAGCGGTTGAACCAATTGAAACTACCTTTCCGTCTCTGATTGCGATTGCCTCTACAATAGAAAATCCATTGTCAACAGTATATATTTTCCCATTATAAAGAATCGTATCCGCATGTTTTTGAATATGACAGGATGTAAAAACGGAAATGAGCAAGAAAAGAGCCGCCTGAAGAGATAAATTTTTCATAGATTAATTTGTTCTGAGTGCAAAGTAAATAATATCTTCGTAAGTAAATAAATCCCTGATTATATGATTCATGACAATTTAATAGAGTTAAAATACCCGATTGGGAAATTTGCTGATCCCGGCGTACCTACATCAGAACAGGTTAAAAATTTCATCGCTGAAATTGAAGAACTTCCACGTTTAATTGAAGCTGAGTACGAAAAAATCAAAAACAATTCATTGTTAGAAGTTGCATACCGGCCGAATGGCTGGACGGCCAGACAGGTTATTCACCATTTGTCGGATAGTCACATGAATGCATTAATTCGTTTTAAACTTACCATTACAGAGGAGCTTCCTACTATTAAACCATATCTTGAAGGACGTTGGGCTGAATTAAGCGATAACAAACTGGACCCTCAGATATCTATTGATTTACTCAAAGGAATTCATCAAAAATTGGTAGCGGTTTTAAGGAGTGCTTCACCGGCTGATTTCGACAGAACTTACTTTCATCCTGAAAGTCAGAAGGAATTTAAACTATATACAGCAGCAGCATTGTATGCCTGGCATGGTAAACATCACCTGGGTCATTTAAGAATAATTAACAATCAGTTCAAAGCAAGATGAAACAACTACTCGTATTTTTGTTTGTAATATTGAATCTGGCAGCTGCTGCGCAGGACAAGAATGCTGAATCAAAAATGAAACAGTATTTTTTAGTGATTCTGACAAAAGGGCCAAACAGGACTCAGGACTCAGTAACTGTTAACCGGATCCAGGCAGAGCACTTGAAAAATATCGGTCGACTGTATGAAGAAGGAAAGCTCGACCTTGCCGGCCCATTTGGCGATGATACCGACTGGCGGGGCGTCTTTGTCTTCAATGTCGAAACTCAGGAGGAAGTTGAAAAACTACTTCAGACAGATGTTGCCATCAGTTCAGGGAGACTAAGTTACATTATTCATCCCTGGTGGTCACAAAAAGGTGCTATGTTACGGTAATATGGAGAACAGTGAAAAACCTCCGAAATTAAGTGCGGGACCTTTGATTGTCGTTCTTGCTGCAATTATTCTGGCAGTTTTCGTGATTGAATGGCTGATCGAACTGGTATGGAAATGAGACCTGAATTGGCATGATCATGTGAATTTAACATGTCGTTTAAGGTTGAAAAATTCATTTGTGAGTGTTAAAATAGGAATAACTTTTTAGCGTTATTTAGGGTATAAATCAAGATCAAATCAAAAGAACATGTTAAGTAAAATTAAGGCCTGGATCGGTCGCCGGAAAAAGTTTGTGATTGTTTCGGCTATTGCCGGAGGTTCATTTCTGTCATATAGTTTTGTGGAAGATTATTATTTTGAAGTTGGAAAGAATCTCGATATCTATACAACACTCTTCCGTGATGTAAATATTTATTATGTCGATAGCATTCAGCCGGGTGAGTTAATGAAAAAAGGTATCGATGCAATGCTGAGTACATTGGATCCATACACAGTGTACATTCCGGAAAGTGAGATAGAAGATTATAAGATGACTCATATCTCTGCTGAATATGGAGGTATAGGTGCATTGGTCCATCAGCGAAATGGAGAGATCGAGATCAGTGAAGTTTATGAAGGATTTCCTGCTCAGAAAAATGATGTCCGTATCGGTGATAAAATTATTTCGGTTAACGGTAATACTTCGACTAACCGGACTGTCGATAACATCACAGAATATATGAAAGGGCAGAAGGGAACTTCTGTAAAAATAGTATTTAAGCGAGAAGGTGTTGCTGAACCTATTGAGAAAACTATTGTTCGTGATGAGATCAAGTTTAAGAATGTACCTTATTTTGGAATGGTTAGTGAAAATACAGGTTACATCAAACTTTCACAGTTTCTTGAAAATTCTGCCGCAGAGGTAAGAGATGCATTGGTAACACTTAAGCAGAACCCTAAAATGACGAATGTTATTCTAGATCTGCGTGGTAACGGCGGTGGTTTGCTTCGTGAAGCAGTTGATATCGTAAATCTTTTTGTCGATAAGAATCAAAAGATCGTTTCCCAGAAAGGAAAAGTGAAGGATATGAATATCGATTACTTTGCAAGTAAAACTGCAGTTGATACTGAAATACCTCTTGCTGTTTTAGTGGACCGCGGATCGGCTTCGGCTTCGGAGATCGTTACCGGTTCTATCCAGGAACTTGACAGGGGTGTTATCATTGGACAACGATCATTTGGAAAAGGACTTGTTCAACAGACTTACAATCTTTCTTATAATACATTGTTAAAGGTCACCATCGCAAAATATTATACTCCAAGCGGAAGATGTATTCAGGCCCTGGATTATACACATCGAAACAATGACGGAAGTGTATCTAAAGTTTCCGATTCATTGATCACAGAATTCAAAACAAAAAATGGTCGGTCTGTATTTGATGGAAGTGGAATCTTCCCTGATATTTATACCGACGCAGATTACTATAGTCCGTTGGCAATATCGTTGTTCTCAAATTATCTGATCTTTGATTATGCCAATAAATTTTCACGTGAACATAGTTCAATTGCATCAGCAAAGGATTTTACACTGACATCTGCCGAATACCAGGAGTTTGTCAATTTCCTATCTGGTAAAAAGTATGATTATACAGATAAAACAGAGCGGAAAATTGAAGAGCTGAAGAAAACAGCCATCAAAGAAGATCATTATGAAGTAATGAAAAGCGAATTTACTGCACTGGAAAATAAAATGAAAGATTATAAGTCAAAGGATCTTTTAAACCATGATGATGAGATCAGGCAGATCCTGGAGTCAGAAATTTCTGCCCGTTACTATTATCAGAAAGGACGTCTGGAATCAAGCTTCAAAACTGATCAGGAAGTAAAAAAGGCTGTTGAAGTATTCAGCAATGCTTCCTTGTATGCTTCCATCCTTCGAGGTGATGGTATCTATAAAGTGATCGGAAAACCGGGAAGTGAAGTTCAGGCCAAAGCAAACAGTGAACGTGAACTGGATGAGGAAGAAAAGAACTGATCTGTTTTAAATTTTAGTCTTTCCCAAGGATCAAACAAGCAAGTCTCGTTTGATAACATCCCCTGTATAAATAACATCTGAAGCATTGATAATGCGTCATATCAAAAGCTACGCGAAACGTCTGAAGCCTAATTTCGGGCTTTAGATTCTTATCAAAGAGTCATATCAAACGGTGTGAATTTAAGCGTCCTTTACTTATTTTTCCGGTAAATAAGGAATGAAAAATTGATCAACGAGGGCTGATTTTACGCGGCTTTTTCTGATTTTTGTCTTTTCATTATTGCTTTTAGAACTAAATTCTTAGGTTTGCATACTTCTAAAAATACTTTATGGGACGTGCATTTGAAAAGAGAAAGCACAAGATGTTTTCTCGGTATGATAAAATGGCCAAGGCTTTTACAAAAGTTGGCCGTGAAATAGCTATTGCAGTTAAAGCCGGCGGTCCTGAACCGGAATATAATCCCCGTTTAAGATCGGCAATCCTGAATGCCAAGGGTTTAAATATGCCCAAAGACCGGATCGATGGTGCGATTAAAAGAGCATCGTCAAAGGATGAGGGAAACTACGATGAGACTGTTTATGAAGGATACGGACCACATGGAGTAGCAATTCTGGTTGAAACGGCTTCCGATAACACCACCAGAACCGTTGCAAATGTCCGTATGTATTTTAACCGTGGAAATGGCCAGTTGGGTAAGACCGGCTCGCTGGATTTTCTGTTTCAGCGAAAAGGTGTTTTCAGGCTGGTGAAAGATGATAAATTAAATTCAGATGATCTGGAACTGGAGTTGATCGACTTCGGACTGGAAAGTCTGGAAAAAGATGAGGATGAATTTGTGATCTATACTGCCTATGAAGATTTTGGAAAAATGGCGAAGGCTTTAGAGGATAAACACATCAATGTAAAGAAAGCTGCCCTGGAAAGGATTCCTGTCACTACCGTTGAATTAGAAGAAGCCCAGCAAGATGAGATCCTCGCCCTGATCGATAAGTTTGAAGAGGATGATGATGTGCAGGCGGTGTATCATAATCTTAAATAGGTTCAAAGTTCAAGGTT
>JBMQEM010000169.1:0-48332 GCA_049363815.1 Bacteroidota bacterium | reverse complement strand
ATGAGTCAGGTCTATGCGAATCAAAATAAGCAGAATGCTTTTATAACTGGTTTTTCATCCCATTTGAAATCCCAGCTTTCAGAGAGATTCTTATTGTCAATAGGAGTGACATATACTTACGGTCGCATAAATACAGATAGCGTAGATTATCCTTTAGATCATATTCCACCAATCAGTTCTCGTTTGTCCCTCGCTTATTCGCATAACAAAATTTTCACAGAGCTATCAGCAAATTTCAACGGAAAGAAAAAGTTGACAGATTATTATCTGAATGGTGAAGACAATGAACAATATGCAACCTCAGATGGAATGCCTGCGTGGCTAATATTGAATTTCAAAGCTTCTTACAAAGTACACAAATGGATCTCCTTAAATGCCGGTGTTGAGAATATTCTTGATACACAATACAGAACTTTTGCCAGTGGGATCAATGGTTCTGGAAGAAATTTCTACATTTCATTAAGATTTAATCATTAATGCTGTTCGCAGATTTGGCATGAAGTATATTTCAAAAACTGTCTGGATATTATCTGTAGTAAGTTTACTTACTGATGTAGCTAGTGAAATGCTCTATCCAATCATGCCGATATATCTAAAGTCAATTGGGTTTTCAATTGTGTTGATTGGTATTTTAGAAGGAGTAGCAGAAGCAACAGCAGGAATCAGCAAAAGCTATTTCGGCAAACTTTCGGATAACTCTGGTAAAAGAGTTCCTTTTGTGAAAATAGGATATGCTCTGAGTGCCATCTCAAAACCAATGATGGCTGTTTTTGTTTTTCCACTGTGGGTATTCTTTGCCAGAACAATTGACCGTTTTGGAAAAGGAATACGAACAGGAGCAAGGGATGCAATCATTTCACAAGAGGCCACTCCGGCAACTAAAGCAAGAGTTTTTGGTTTTCATCGGTCAATGGATACTATAGGTGCTGTTTTAGGTCCTTTATCAGCATTAATATTTCTTAATTATTATCCTGGAAATTATAAAACACTTTTTTGTATTGCATTTTTTCCCGGACTGATTGCGATTTTTTTAACCTTTAAACTTAAAGACAAAGTTCTGGTTCCAAAGCAAAATCGTACAGCATCTTTTTTTTCAATTTTAAGTTATTGGAAACAAAGTACTCCTGAATACAGAAAATTACTTATCGGTTTACTGGCATTTGCTTTAATAAATAGTTCAGATATATTTTTATTGCTCAAAGCAAAAGAATCCGGAATTGATGACCTGACATTAATACAAATTTATATTTTCTATAACCTTATCTACGCTATATCAGGATATCCGGTTGGAATTTTAGCTGATAAAGTTGGCCTAAAGAAGATCTTTTTGATTGGACTTCTTTTATTCGCCTGTGTTTATTTAGGAATGAGTATCAGTAACAGTTCTGCTGTCTTCTTTGGATTGTTTTTCCTTTATGGAGTATATGCAGCCGCTACAGAAGGAATCGCAAAGGCCTGGATCAGTAATGTTTCAGATAGTAAAGACACAGCTACTGCTATCGGAACGTATTCCGGACTTCAAAGTATTTGCACAATGCTGGCTAGTTCTGCTACCGGCTTAATTTGGTATGTATACGGAAGTTCTGTTGCATTGTCACTCATTGCAATTTTGACAATTGGAATTTTGGTTTATTTTTATTTCGCAGTACCAAAAACAAATAAAGTGAAAAGTGAAAAGTGAAAAGTGAAAAGTGAAAAGTGAAAAGTGAAAAACGGAAAACGACCTCCTTTTAAGTATGTACTTTAAAGACCGCTATTTTCACTTTCCACTTTTCACTTTTCGTTATTCTTCGTATTCTTCCAGGTTGTAATACGCCTTTCGCATTTCACGCGGTTGTAACTCTGACATCTTCTTTAAAAGCAAATCAAAAGCTTGTGCATTTTCCTTCAGGAAAACTGAATTGGCTACACTGACTTTTTCACGGGTCGTCAAATGCCAGCTTAGTGAAATGTCTTGTTCTTTAGTTGGTAATTCAAACTTTATAAAATCAAACTGACTACCGAACCAACCCTTTGCATATTCATAGGCTTCATCCTGGTTGTAATCTTGGATCGTTAAAAGGTTGTTGTAAATATTTCCCAGGGGAGCAAAGAAGTTCTGAATGATGGTTTGCTGCGGTTTGTTTTCGATCGGACGACTCTTATGCGAATCTCTGATGTCGACGAAGATAACTCCACTCGTGTTTTCTTCTATCCATTTTCTGAAGACATATAAGAATCTTAACGATGTTTTTAAACCTGTGTTATCTCTGATTCCGGCGTCCATTACATACGTCACAGGTTCGCTCGGTAAGCTTACCGGTGGAAGGATGTAAGGAAAGGTTGCATTCATTCTCAGCACTGATGTGAAACGAATGTTATTTGCTCGTTGGTCTTTATACAACCGCTGGAATTCAATTTCGTCAATAGTTGTTTCAAAATTGAAAGTTGAATCTGCAGCATGGTCAGTCAGATAACTGACATGTTGTGGTGAAATAAGTAAACGACGACCATCATTTACGATAGTAGGTGAGAAGATCATCATTGGAATCAATCCACTTGCTTCTGCTTCTTTGTAAGATGACAACGGCTTGCTTAAAACGTAACCGGTATTCTCATTCAGTTGCTGCTCGAATGCATAAGCACGGTCTTTATTGAACCTTGTTTCACCTTCCTTGAATTTCTGAATGTTGAAGAAAAGATCACTTACTGTGATACTGAAAGCGATCGGATTCAGGAGATCCTTGCCGACATTGGTAATACTTTTTGTCGTACTTACTTTCTGGTGAACTCCTAGACGTTTTTGCAGATATAATTCCCGATAATAAGCAGCACCGATCATTCCTCCGGAAGCACCGGAAATTAATTGGGTTGAGTTTATAAATTCATTATTGGTCAGACTGTCTGCCATTTCCATGATCCGGAAAGCCCAGATGGAAGCTCTCAATCCACCGCCCGAACAATTGATGAAGATCATCTTCGGTTTCTCTTTCTTTGTAATGAATTTATCTTTCCATTTCTCCAGAAGTATAATTGTCGAATCGTAATCTGCTTTTACGATGTCCGGATGTGAATTTGCATTGAATTCATCAATGCTGTATTTCGACCGGCCTTTATTGTATTCCATTCCGTAGGCTTTGTTATCAGAATAGAAAACCCCGTATTGGGAAATAAAATTTATTATCAAAATGAATAAAATCAAGACCGAAGTTGACCATGCCTTTAACCAGAAACGAAATGCACTGCTGAGCATGATGAACATGGAAAAGATAAGTATCACGGATGCACCGGCAGGAATCTTGAACAATGAATAATCTTTGAACAAGCCCATCAATATGAAAAATGCAAATACAATGATCTCTACAATTGCTGCATTCAAATGATTTTGTCTGAATACAGATTCTACCATTTCAGCAGTATAGTGCCCTGTTTCTCGGACTAGTTTTACTTTGTATGGATTCGACAGATAGGTATCAACCCGCCACGAACGTTCATTACTCTGTGACCGGCTGAAAGCTTTTCTCTTCATGCCGCCATCTTCATCACGAATGTGTTTGGCGAATGGGGCATTCGGATCAGAATCGGAAGACTCCATTCCAAACATCAGTACAACATCTTTGTTTGTTCTGAAAAAATAAGTCAGCGTCACCATGATCATCAGTGACAAGCCGATCAGAAAGCCCAGGATCTGTGAAAAAATATTCCACACTCCCTGATACTCATTGTTGATCTGGAAGTAGATTATGTTGATCATATACGTCAACACAAAAAGCGCCGGAACGATAAAGTTGTTGATCGTATATTTTAAAAATGGCCGTGAAAGAGTAGCTATGAACGGAAACCTGAACCCATTCATGATGTAACTTGAAATGTTGAACACCATAATAAAACTCCCGGTTGCAAATCCAATGATCAGAAAAGAAGTAAATCCAACTGATCCCATGTATTCCGGATCCAGAAACAAGTAAGGGATGCCGAATGTTTGTGAAGAACTATTGGTAACCCATCCGAAAAGAATGATCCAGTAAAGCAGGAGCAAATGATTTTTCTTCAGCAGTACGATCAGTAGCTGTATTGGAAAAGAGTAAAAAAATCGTTGTCTTACCTTCGAAGAAATCATACTTAGGGTCGGGGTAGATCTAATTGTTTTCTACCAGTATTAATATACGAAGAGAATGGGTTTTAGTTGTCACAATTTCAACGCAACTTCTTACAATTCTTATGTTTATCGGATCTATTCTGCGATCTTCTGATCAACAAGAATCAGGATTTCTTTCTCCAGATTTTCGGCCATTGACTTTATTGATTCAGCCTCTTTCATTGTTTTTTCCATATATGCCTTGTCTTTCAATCCCGATCCATTGACCTTTACGTTCAAATAAGCACCAATTATTGCAGATCTAGCACATAATGCACCTACACCGGCATCGGTAACAGAATTAGGATTTCCTTCCTTGACCATTTCCTTGATGATCGTCATTGATTCCAGACAGATCTTCATTGTCTTCAACGGAACTTCAATTGCATTTAAAGTTGCCGCCTGGATGGACTCACTTCTTACTTTTTTCTCTTGTTCAGTTCCTTTTGGTAAACCAAATGCATTCATGATCTGATTGAAGGCTCGTGTATCTTCATCAACAAGAGCGATCAGGTTTTTCTTAATGACCTGACCTTTATCAGCCCATTCTGAAAATTCTTTCCAGCGGTCGTCCCAGCCTTTTTTATGCGATGACAAATTTGCAACCATTGTAGCAAGAGAAATTCCTAAAGCACCAATGTATGCAGATACTGAACCACCACCCGGAGCCGGAGATTCTGAAGCTGTCTCATCTGCAAAATCGATCAGCGACATACTTACCAGTCTCTCATCCGCTTTATCCCGTAACTGATATTCAATGATTCTTTCTTCCGGTTTGAATGGCGATAATTCATCCAATCCAAGTGACTTGATCGCTATTCTCACAAGCTCCTTTTCAGAAACTCCGGTCGAACGGTTTTGTTTCTCCAGGAAATATTTCCCTGCATCTGTCAGCGATTTTAATGGAACTAGCCCGACAAGTTCAGAACCAGTCACCCGCATGCCTCTGTTATATGCACTCTTCACACATTCATCGAATGCAATGTGAAGTGGAGTAATATTGATATTTGTCAGGTTCATACTCACCTGGGCAATACCATATTCTTCAATGAACCAGCCAATGGCCTTTACCGATTTGCAGGTTCCGGGCTGGACGATTTCTTCACCCTTTTCATTCTTGATCTTTCTGCCGTTTTCTCTGATATCAAATGCTACGGAATTTGCCCGTCGTACGGAAGTTGTATTCAGATTCGCATTATAAGCTACCAGAAAATCACGGGCACCGATCACTGTTGCGCCACTTTTGGCAGAGTATTCTGCCGGACCAAAATCCGGTTTCCATTCAGCTTGTTTTATTTTTGTAAAGAAACCTTCGTATTCTCCAGCGCGAATGATCGATAAATTTTTTCTTGCCGGATTACTTTGAGCTGATTCATATAAATAAACAGGAAGGTTCAATTGCTTACCGACTTTCTCACCTAATTTTTTTGCATAAACAACTGTTTCTTCCATTGTAATTCCTGAGATTGGAATCAATGGACAAACATCTGTTGCGCCCATCCGCGGATGTTCGCCTTTGTGCTTACTCATATCGATCAACTCAGCAGCTTTTTCAATTCCTCTGAAAGCCGCTTCAATTACTGCCTCCGGCTCGCCGACAAATGTTACTACGGTTCGATTTGTAGCATTTCCCGGATCTACATTCAACAATTTAATTCCTTCAACACTTTCTATTCTGTCTGTGATCTGACGGATAATATTCAGATCTCTTCCTTCACTAAAATTGGGTACGCATTCAATTAATTGCTTCATTGGTGATATTTCTTTTTAGATTTTTTTTCCATTCAGAATGATCGTATCTATCAGCACACTTCCGAATGAATAGGGTATAAAATTATAACTTGGAATCTCTTTTGTCACAAACAAATTTGCTTTTTTACCAACTGCAATACTACCATGCGTTTTGCTCAATCCCATTGCATAGGCAGAATTTGTCGTCGATGCAATGATCGCTTCTTCAGGTGTCATTTTGTAGAGGATACATGCAAGCGAGATCATCTGATTCATATTTCCGCTTGGACAACTTCCTGGATTGAAATCGCTGGAAATGGCCACGGGTAAACCGGCATCGATCATTTGTCGTACTGCCGGTTTTTGCAAACTCAGAAAGAACTGCGCTCCGGGAAGGATGACAGGCATCGTATCTGAATTTTTCAATGCTGCCATGTCGTTGTCATTGATGAACTCTAAATGATCAACACTGATCGCACCTGATTTTACACCGGCGTGGATTCCGCCACTATGCGATAGTTGTTCTGCATGAACTTTAGGGAGCAACCCATATTTATTCGACGCTTCAAATAATTGCATTGCATCTTCAGCAGTAAAATAATTCTGCTCACAGAAAATATCGCAGTAATCCGCAAGTTTTTCATGTGCAATTGCAGGTAACATTTCATCAATAATCAACTTAAGGTAACCCGCTTTATTTCCCTTGAATTCAGATGGAACAGCGTGTGCACCAAGAAAAGTTGCCTTGACTTCTATTGGAGCTTTTTCTTTGATCCGCTTTATTACCCGCAACATTTTTAATTCACTTTCAAGAGATAAACCGTAGCCACTCTTGATCTCTATACATCCGGTTCCCAGACTGATCACTTCATTGATCCTGACCATGGCCTGATCAAAAAGTTCTGTTTCGGTTGCTGCCCTTAATTTATTTGCCGAATTCAATATTCCGCCGCCGCGACTGAAGATCTCTTCATATGTCAATCCATTGATCCGATCAACAAATTCCATCTCCCGGCTTCCGGCATATACTATATGAGTATGTGAATCGCACCAGGAAGGAAAAACATGACGCCCGGCGGCATCGATCGTATTTTCTATTTTCGTTTGGTCGAGGGCTGAATATTCACTTGAATCCATCTTTCCAAAAATGGTGATCTTATCGTCCTGACAAAACACAAAAGCATTATCAATTGTTTGAACAGCAGACATTTCCGCGCCTGAATACTTCAGTCGGATCTCTGATTCTGTATGGACCAGGGTCCTGATATTCTTTATTAGAAGGCTCATGAAATCTGCGTAGATTCGCCTTCGAAAATAAGAATAATACCATCAACTCAACCACACTTCATTTTGATGTTATCATCGTTGGTGCAGGACCTGCAGGAAGTACCTGTGCATTGACTTTATCCGGACATGGACTAAAGGTTGCTGTCTTTGAAAAGTGCACATTTCCAAGGGATAAGGTCTGTGGTGATGCCATTGGAAGCAGAGTACGGAATGTCCTTTCAAAACTGGATCCGCAATTAACGATCGGGTTAGAACAATTTGAGAAAAAAGCTTATTCACGTGGATGGAAACTGATCTCCCCGTCAAAAGAAGTTATCAAATTGAATTTTGTCAATCATGGTTATGTTTCCGCACGATTTGATTTCGACAATTTCCTTTTTCAGCATATAAAACAGAAAGCCGGACTCACTGTTTTTGAAAATAATTTTATCAAATCGATTGAAAGAAAAGATGGTTTAATTGAATGTACCAATAAATCAGATGAAGTTTTCACATGTAAACTGATCATTGGCTGTGATGGGGCTCATAGTGTCGTAAATAAATTATCCAATGATCATTTAGTAGATCATGATCATTATTCAGGGGCAGTACGGGCTTACTTTAAAAATATTTCGGGAATCGAAAAAGACATAATCGAAATTCATCTTAGTAAGAATTTTCTTCCCGGTTATTTCTGGATCTTTCCTGTAAGTGAAACCGTTTCCAACGTTGGTTTTGGAATGCTTTCATCCGATATCAGCAGGAGAAAGATCGATCTTAAAAAGGCACTGAACAATATTATCTCAGAAGATGAGTCGTTATCACAGCGCTTTAAAGACTCTGAAATGATCAGTGAAGTAAAAGGGTTTGGTTTGCCACTAGGAGGGAAAAAGCGATCGTTATCAGGAAATAATTACATGCTTTGTGGTGATGCTGCTTCATTGATAGATCCTCTTAATGGCGAAGGAATAGGTAATGCAATGTTAAGCGGATTTCATGCCGGAAAAATTGCAATAAATGCCATTCGTGCAAATAATTTTTCTTCAGAATTCCTGATGCAATATGATGAAGCGATCAATGCCAGACTATTTCCGGAACTAAAACAAAAATTATTTTTCCAGAAACTCTTTAACCGGCCATGGCTGATCAATACGCTTGTTTACATTGGTAATAGAAATCGGTTTTTGAGGGAGTGGCTGAGTAAAAAGTTGTAAGTATTCGTTGTTCTTGCTGGATTATCAGGCCCATTAGGGCCATACTTTTGGTAACACAAGAACGTTTAAGTACGCTGAGCCCCTTTAGGGCAATGTCATTAAGTTAAGAAAGTTCAGAAGTTCAATGGGTTAGCTATAAAAACAAAGGATCACAGATCTACCTTTGATTTTACCACAAATCAAGTAATCCGTAATCCAATGTTAGAATCAAAGGTAAAAATTCTGGATGAGTTGAATCAGTTTGTTAGTTTAGTTATGAACGAACAGGAGGTATTAAAGGCCTATACAAATGATGCTTCTGATTTTAGTCGTCGAAGGAAATTGCCTTTTGATATGCTGGTTCTGTTCATCACAAAGCTTTGTAAAAAAACTTTAAGCATTGAATTGGAAAATTTTTTTAGTTCTTTAGGAATGGAGGATCCCTGTACAGGAAGCGCATTTACACAGCAACGCAAAAAACTAAAGGCTTCCTTTTTCCAATCCTGGAATGAGTTGCTTCTATTAAGCCATTCTTATCATTGCGCCAATGAAATCAAACGATGGAAAGGGTACAGAATCATCGCAGTCGATGGATCCAACATTAGCTTAATAAACACTCCGAAGTTTCGGGAATATTTTGGAGGGCAAAGTAATCAACGAGGTTTTTTTGTACAAGCAAAGACGCTGTATTGTTGTGATGTATTAAACGAATTAATTATAAATGCACAAATCGCCCCTTACCGAACAGGAGAATTAACTCTGGCCTATCCATTAGTTAAAGCATTTGAAAAGGACAACTTGTTGATCTATGATCGAAACTTCTTCAATTATAAAATGATGGCACTGCACCTTTGGAGCAAACCGGAGAGCAAATTTATTATTCGTGCTAAGGAAAGGAATCCAGTAGTCAACGCTTTTATAAAAAGTAAAAAGAAAAGCGCTGTGGTGGAATTTCAACCGTCTTCTTCGGCTATCGAAGGATTATCAAAAGAAGGGCTCAGCATTAATAAAAGTCAAAAAATAAAGGTCCGATTGATCCGTGTTGAATTAGAAAAAAGCGTTGAGATATTGGCAACAAACCTATGGAAAGAACCTTGTGCTGCTTTTAAGGAATTGTACAGTAAAAGATGGGGAATAGAAACAAATATAAGCTTGCAAAAAAATATTTTACAACTGGAATGTTTTAGTGGACTGACAATAGAAACAATTTATCAGGATTTCTTTGCTACAGTTTTCATGGTAAATCTACATTCTGTTCTGATCAAACAAGCTCAGGAAATGCTTCAAAACTCAACAAGAAAATATCCGGTGAAAGTGAATAAAAATAAGTCGATGGGTAAACTCCGATCAGTATTCGTTCAGTTATTCCGCAACCCACAAATTTATATCATAATTGAACAGTTAAACTTATATTTTACCAGAGATCCGGTACCTATTAGGACAGGACGGAGCTATCCAAGAGTTGTTAAAAACAAACAATCCAAATCAAAACATAAGACTTACACCAATTTCAAACTTGCTGCTTAACTTAATGACATTGCCCTTTAGGGGCGCACTCTTTAAACACATTGCTTTTTTTGATAACGAAAGTATAATGGATATCAGGAACAAGCTGAATGCAACTACTAAGTGCAGTAACTTTTGTCCAGGTGAATTAATGGAAGCATGCACTATTTTTAAAGAGTGCGCCGCTAAAGGGGCTTGACTTTCACGTCTAGCCTAGTGTTACCAAAAGTATGGCCCTAACGGGCCTTTCGTTTCTAAATACTTGACCATATTATTATATCTTGAGTTTAGCTTATGACATTGAGCTAAGGCAGATTTGACTTTATTCTTAACATCCCTTCGTTGATTTATTACTAAACTCCTTCGCAAACCAATTCATCTCTTTACCTACCTTCGACCAATGGCAGGAAATACATTCGGAACTCTATTCAGATTAACAACTTTTGGAGAGTCCCACGGACCGGCAATTGGTGGCATTATTGACGGATGTCCAGCGGGATTAAGGATCGATGCAGATATCATACTTCACGATCTCAGTCGCCGTAGGCCCGGACAATCTGCGATCACTACGCAGAGAAACGAGCCGGATGATTTTGAGATTTTATCCGGAATTTATCAGGGTGTTACCACTGGAAGTCCTATAGCCTTTGTGATCCGCAACAAGGATCAACGACCTGATGATTATTCGGCAATGAAGGCTGCTTATCGTCCTTCCCATGCTGATTTTACTTACGATCAGAAATATGGTCATCGCGATCATCGTGGAAGTGGAAGGGCAAGCGCCAGAGAAACGGCATCAAGGGTATTTGGAGGGGCAATTGCACGCCAGTTATTGGCCGGTTCAGGGATTAAAATTCATGCTTATGTTTCTGCTGTAGGTCCTTATAAAATGGGAGACAATTATGAACATGTTGATTTCTCCAAAATTGAATCCAATATTGTTCGTTGTCCTGATGAGGTACTGGCCAAAGAAATAATCTCCTATCTTGAAGAAATAAAGAAGACCGGAGATACAACGGGAGGGGTTATCACTTGCGTTATCAAGGATGTCCCCGCTGGTTTAGGTGAACCGGTTTTCGATAAACTACATGCTGATCTTGGCAAAGCAATTCTTAGCATCAACGCCGTACATGGGTTTGAATATGGAAGTGGATTTGCCGGAGCTACAATGAAAGGATCTGAACATAATGACCTTTTCAAAAAGGAAGGAAAAAAGATCATTACATCTTCAAATAATTCGGGTGGTATACAGGGCGGAATCTCAAATGGAATGGATATCTTTTTCAGAGTCGCATTCAAACCGGTCTCAACTTTAATGATCGAACAAAAAACGGTCGATAATCAGGGCAAGGATATTGCTTTAAAGGCAGAAGGCAGACATGACCCCTGTGTGGTTCCAAGGGCCGTTCCAATAGTTGAAGCAATGGCTGCTCTTACAGTAACGGATCATTTATTAAGAAACCGCAACAGCAAACTAGCATATTAAAAACCGAATTAAATATTACATTCAAAATGAAAAAAGTATTCAAATTTATTGCAATCTTCATTGTCATTTTATTGGTGATCCTGATCTCTGTTCCATTTATTTTCAAAGGGAAAATTGTGGCAATGGTAAAGGAAGAAACTAACAAAAGTATCAATGCAAAAGTTGATTTTGGAGATTTTGATCTTTCATTGATCAGGAATTTTCCGAACTTTTCGCTCCGGGTAAATAATTTATCTGTTATAAATGTTGCTCCTTTCGAAGGCGATACTTTGATCTTTGCAAAACAACTGGATCTTACGATCGATTTAATGAGTGTTATCAAAGGTGAACAGATCAGTATCAGAAAAGTTGGTATCGATTCTCCGGTCATGTATTTTCTGGTGAATGAAGCAGGAAAAGCAAACTGGGACATTGCTAAGCCATCTGAAGCTCCTGCAGGAGCAGAAAAGCCTTCTACATTTAAAGCTTCGTTACAGAAATATTCTATTTCTAACGGACTGATCGTATATGACGATAAGACTATGCCATTCTTTTTAAAACTTGACAATGTCAATCATACAGGAAGCGGAGACTTTACTCAGGATCTTTTTGAGTTACGGACTTCTACCGAAGTTGGAAAAACTGATCTGGCTTATGGTGGAGTAAATTATATAAATAAAGCAAAAGCAAAAATTGACGCTGATCTCGATATGAATATGAAAGAGATGCGTTTTACTTTTAAGAATAATAAGATCCAGTTGAATGAATTGTTTCTTGATTTCTCAGGATGGGTTATGATGCCGGATACTAACATCGACATGGATCTGAAATTTGCAGCCGCTCAATCGGAATTCAAGAATTTTATTTCGATGATCCCTGCTGTATATTCAACGGAATTTAAAGACCTGAAATCTTCCGGTACAATGGCCTTAGGTGGGTTCATCAAAGGTCGCTTCAATGGTAAATCAATGCCGGGATTCGGACTTGATCTCAAAATTAATAATGGAATGTTCAAGTATCCTTCATTGCCTTCTTCAGTGAATAATGTGAATGTCGATCTTGCAATCAACAATCCGGATGGTATTCCTGATCATACTTCAATCAACCTTTCAAAATTTCATGTGGAAGTCAACAACGACCCTTTTGATGCCCGTCTATCGTTGACAACTCCGATCAGTGATCCGAACATCGATGCATTCCTGAAAGGGAAAATAGACCTTTCCGGAATCCAGAAGATCGTTCCTCTGGAAAAAGGTACTTCGCTCTCAGGAATTATCACTGCCGATGTCACTGCGAAAGGAAGAATGTCTGCAATTGAACAAAAGAAATTTGACCAGTTCTCTGCATCAGGAAATTTCGCAATTGCAAATATGAATTATGGAAATCCGGCAATGAAAGAACCATTGCAGATAAATACTCTTCGACTTGCTTTCAATCCTGCAAAAGTTGCTTTGGAAGCATTCAATGCGAAGATCGGTAAAAGTGATTTTAGCGCAACAGGTTCACTTGAGAACTTCCTTGCCTATGCCTTGAAAGATGAGACCATTGTTGGTTCTATTAATATGAAGTCATCCCAGATAGACCTGAATGAGTTCATGTCAGAAGGAACAACTGCTTCCGGTGCTCCCGATACGAATGCAATGACTGTTCTGGAGATTCCTAAAAATGTCAACTTTGTTTTGATTGCAGGAATAGGGAAATTGATCTATCAGGACCTTACCATTTCGAATGTTTCCGGAAAGGTTGTGATCAGGGACAAAGCTATTAATATGCAAGATGTACTGATGCAGCTAATGGGCGGAAGTATGAAATTATCAGGAAATTATTCAAGTGCGGATTTGAAGAAACCAACATTCGATTTCGGTATTGACCTGAAAGATTTTGATATTGCCCAAACATCAAAATCATTTATTACTGTAGAAAAACTTGCACCTATTACAAAAAATTGCTCAGGCAAATTTTCAACTGTTATGACTGTGAAGGGTGACTTGGATACGAAGATGTCGCCGGTAATGAATTCACTGACAGGGGCAGGTAAACTTACAACTTCTGTAGTTACCGTAGATAATTTCCCGGCATTTGTAAAAATAGCTGATGCATTGAAATTATCATCCTGGAAAAAATTGACGGTTCCACCTGTTTCTCCGTCGTTCAAATTTGTCAATGGAAGAGTGTTTGTCGATCCATTCGATGTAACCATCAACAATATTAAATCTACTGTTGCCGGTTCAAATGGTTTTGATCAAACAATCGATTATACAATGGCTTCGCAGATTCCACGAGCTGCCCTCGGCAGTGCTGCCAATAGTGTGATCTCAGGTTTACTTGCAAGTGCAAATTCAAAAGGTGCTAACCTTAGTGTAGGTGATGTAATTCCTGTGAATATTAAAATTACAGGAACTATAGATTCACCAAAGATCGGCACAGACCTGGGTAAAGCGGGTGCAAATGCCATGAATGACTTAAAGGCAAAAGCTAACGAAGAATTCAATAAGAAAAAAGAAGAACTGGAAGCAAAGGCAAGAGAAGAGGCAGAGAAACTGAAGAATGAAGCTGCTGCAAAAGTAAATGAACAAAAAGCAAAAGCTACGGCCGAAGCGGAAAGAATAAAAAAGGAACAGGAAGCAAAAGCAAAAGCTTATGCAGATAGTTTGAAAAAAGCTGCTGATAAAAAAGCGAAAGAGGAGATCAATAAGCTGAATCCTTTCAAAAAATAATTTGTTTTATTTATAGGTCAAAGGTTAAGGGTTAATGCATTCTACAGAAAAAAAAGTGCCATATTTATTAGTGACATTTATTTTATTTAGTGTCATTTTTAAGATTAATGCTCAGGAAATTCACTGTTCTGAATCACAGGACAAGAAAGCACTTAAGTATTATGATGAAGCAAAAGCATTATTTAAAAGCCGGAAATATGAGGACGCAAAAAATGCTGTGGGAAAAGCAATAGACGCTGATCCGGAATTTGGAGATGCTTATCTCTTGCAGGGAGAAATCGCCTTGAAGAAAAAAGACGATAACCTCATGATTGAAAGCTTTAAAAAAGTGATCGAAATATGTCCTGATGCTGACCCTGAGTCTTATTTTCAGGTTGGAATGTTTTATTATGATACCAAAAAGTGGAAAGAAGCTTCCACCTTTCTGAAAAAATTTCTTGAATTCGACAGGATCAACGAACAACATGGATCAAAAGCTGAACTCATGCTTCTCCGTTCAGATTTATATGCACACCCGGTCACATTCAATCCAGTTCCTGTCAAGGATATTTCTTCTCCGGATCCTGAATACCTCCCTTACATCAGTCCGGATAATGAACTGGCCTTTTTTACCCGTCGTTATGAACTACAGGCGAAAGGTATGCTCACTCCGCAGAGTGCAGAAAAATTCATGATCGCATATTTGCAACCGAATGGTCTTTATGATAGAGGAAAGCCAATGGATGATCCATTCAACAGATCGACAAGTAATAATGAAGGAGGAGCATCGATTACCATTGATAACAAACACCTTTTTTTTACCGTGAATACAAAAGGTAATTTCGACATCTGTACGTCTGACTTTATCGATGGAAGATGGTCGGAGATCACCAATCTCGGCCCGAATGTGAATGATCCCAAGCAATGGGATAGTCAGCCTTCTGTCTCTTCGGATGGCAAGACATTGTACTTTGCTTCTGCAAGAGATTCTATGTCACGGATTGATATTTACAAGACTTCCCGTGACGAATCCGGAAACTGGAAAAAGGCTGTCAAGCTTTCATCGATGATCAATACAAATGGTAATGATAAATCGCCTTTCATTCACAGTGATAGCAGAACGCTTTACTTTTCATCAGATAGTTTACCGGGACTAGGGGGCTATGATATTTTTAAATGTCAGATGGATGAAAATGGAAAATGGGGCAAGCCTGTAAATATTGGTTATCCGATCAATACGGATGCCGATGAAGTCAGCTTTTTTGTGAGTACAAATGGTAAGACCGGCTATTTCGCGAGTAATAAATTAAATACTGGTGCCGGTGGATTTGATATTTATTCCTTTGATCTGTATACCGAAGCCCAGCCTGATAGAGTATATTTTCAAAAAGGTGATATGAATGGCAAGGAAAATAATGAAGTGGTTAATGCTACTATTGAGGTCAAGGATGCCATCACTAAAAAACTTACCAGAATCGATGTAGATTCTGTAACAGGTGAATATGCTTTCATCGTCAATTTTAAAAACGATCTATTGATCAGCGTGAAAAAAGAAGGATACGCTTTCGAATCAAATTATATTCATTCACTTGACAGTGAAAACCTGAAGGTGCAAAAAGTAGATATCGAACTTAAGAAACTTGAAGTCGGCGGCCAATATACGTTACATGATATTCTTTTTGGAACAAATAGTTTTGAATTAAATGATACCATCAAAACTGTATTGGATGAATTCAGCGATTATCTGATGCAGAATAAAAAGCTTCAGGTGGCCTTGCACGGACATACCGATAATATTGGAAATCCAGCTGATAATCTTGTCCTGTCAAACAACAGGGCAAAAGCCGTTTTCGATTATCTCGCAATAAAAGGAATTGATAAATCCAGACTGAGTTTTAAAGGATTCGGTGAAACCAAACCGATCGCCAGCAATGCAACTGAAGACGGTCGTGCTAAGAACAGAAGGACAGTTTTTGTGGTGAATAGCAAATAACTATTGAAATTTTGGGTGATATTTTTCTGGTTGGGGATTTCCTTATGGTAGAAATGGGAAAAGTGAGATGTGAAAAGAAACCGGTAAAATGATAGACTATATATCTGACCGGTTACTTAAATGCCTGATATTCGTTATTCGTTATTAATAAACTTGGTCTTATATTTGTTAAGTCGCCTCCAAAACCAACAAATTCATGAAAAAACTAATTTTTAGCCTGCTATTATTCGGTAGTTTAATAGTTCAGGCAGATAATCAAAGGGTCAATTTAAGTTCTGATGTAAACGGTGTGAAAGTATTTCTTTCAGGGGCACAGGTGATTCGTTCAGCCAAAGGAACTGTTGATGGTGGCACAACGGAGGTAGCAATCGAAGGACTTTCTTCGCAGATCAATCCGGGTTCGATCATCGTTTCCGGTACAGGTGATGCAATGATAATGGGCGTCAGTTACACTTTAGACTATTTAAGGGATAAGAAGAAAACACCTGAATTAAACAGACTGGAAGATTCTCTTGAAACTTTAAAGGCAATCCTGGTCAGACATAATATGAATGAAAGTGTTTATAACGATGAAATGGCCCTGTTAAACGCAAACAAGAATACAAGCGGAAGCAATGTTGGTGTAAATGCAGAGAATCTGAAAAAAGTAGCAGACTTTTATCGCGCCCGTTCAATAGAATTGAAGACAAAGTTGATCGAAATTGCTGAATTAAAAGTAAAGCTCAACGAGAAGATCAGTAAGATCACCGCTCAGATCAATGAAATGCAAGGCAAACTTGAACAGCCTTCCGGAACAATTCTGGTTACAATTGAATCAAAGCAAAGAACAAATATTTCATTGAATGTATCATATTATGTTCCTGCAGCTTCGTGGGAACCATTGTATGAATTACATGGTAAGGATGTAAAAAGTCCTGTTGACCTTATCTATAAAGCTTCAGTAAGGCAGTCTTCCGGAGAAAACTGGACAAAAGTTCCTTTTACGCTTTCTACAGGTAATCCACAATTGAATAATACAAAACCAAACCTGGTTCCTTGGTTTGTTGATTTTATAAGATACAGAACTAAATACGAGCAGAATGAATTAAAAAGCGCTGCTCCAATGATGAATAAAGCCGGAACAGAGAACTACATGTTGCAAGGAGCTGCTGATGCTGCTATGCAGGAAATTGAAGTTGCTCAGAATGAAACTGCAGTCAGTGTTGAATTTGAGATCAAGCAAAATTACTCTGTCATGACTGATAGTAAGGATGTGATCATGACTATTGAAAAACATGAACTTCCTTCGCAATTCGCTTACTATGCTGCACCACGTATCGACAAGACCGCGTATTTAATGGCTTCAATCACCGGTTGGGAACAGTTGAATTTACTTCCGGGTAGAGCAAATGTATATTTTGAAAACAGTTATGTCGGTGAGTCTTACATCAACCCAACTTCTACAGCTGATACATTAAGATTGTCAATGGGAAGAGATGCAAGGATCGTGATCAAAAGAACTAAGGTGAAAGACCTCTCCGGTGCAAAATTCCTTGGAAGCAATACGATAAAGGATTTTACATTTGATATTTCAGTTCGTAACAACAGGAGTGAAGTTATTGATCTTGTACTTGAAGATCAGGTACCGCTGACGAAAAATGAAGCAATCAAAATTACTGTAAATGAAACTTCAGGTGCAGACTATAATTCTGAAATCGGAATGCTCACATGGAGAATGAATCTGAAGAATGGCGAAACAAAAAAATTCCGTGTTGCTTATACGGTGAAGTTTCCGAAAGATCAGAATGTGAGTGGACTGGAGTGATTTTTAGTTGAAAGTTCAAGGTTCAAAGTTCAAAGTTGAATACGTAGACGACTACGAAGCCAACTTTGAACTTTGAACTTTGAACTTTGAACTTCGTACTTCGAAAAATTTAACTTGCCTTGTAGCGGCTTTTTGCTTTTTTTTGTAATAACTCATGATCTTTGTGGCAAACCGTAAATTCGGGCTTTTATTGACTATTACTCTGATTTTTGCGGAATGTGTTCGTTCTTTCGGACAATGTTCTGCGGTGATCAGTACTTTTCCATATCGCGAGAGCTTCGAGACTGGTACCTCAAATTGGGCTTCGATCGGTGTAAATAATGATTGGGTATGGGGTACTCCTTCAAAACCAGTTATCAATTCAGCTGGTGATGGTACAAAATGCTGGATCACCGGTGGAACTACTGCTTCATTCTACAATTATGGCGAAAAGTCTTGGGTTCAAAGTCCTTGTTTTGATTTTACATCTTTGAGTAAACCTTTTATATCCGTTCTGGTTTTTTGGGATACAGAATTAACGTATGATGGTGCAAATCTTCAGTATTCGATTAATGGCGGTAATACCTGGATCACAATTGGTGCTGTTGGTGATTCATCTGATTGTAACGTAGCAAACTGGTATAATAACACCGGAATAACCAATTTGAACGGACTTGGTGGTTCTACAAGCGGCTGGTCCGGTAATACACAACCAACCAGTGGTTCATGCAGAGGCGGTAGAGGTTCCGGTTTATGGGTTCGGGCAAGCCATTGTGTTCCGCAAGTTGCGAATCAACCGCAGGTAATATTCCGGTTTACTTTTGGAAGCGGTACAACTTGTAATGACTATGACGGATTTGCCTTTGATGATTTCTATGTTGGATCACCGCCATCAACTGCACCAGTTGATTTTACTTTCAATTGTACAGGAAATTCAACGTATACTTTTAATACCGTCCCTTCAAATTGTCTCGATACTTATAATTGGAATTTCGGAGATCCCGGCTCATCAGATAATTCTTCAACTTCTTCGTCAGATGATCATCAGTTTTCAGACTTTGGAAATTTTCTTGTCACCCTTACAGCAGGTGGAAATTGTTCTAACGATACTTTTATTACTAAGCAGGTGAAAGTTATAAAAGCAGTTATTTCTTCTACTGACGTAACTTGTCAGGGTGATAGCAATGGAACAGCATTAGTAACCCTTCAGGGTGATGGACCATCAACAATAGTTGAATGGAACACTGTCCCTGTTCAGACTTCACCAGGCATCAGAAATTTACCCGTAGGCGATTATACTGCTTTGATCAGTGATTCGACATCTTGCGGACTTACAATTTCAACTCAGGTCAGAGAAGGGCCAGATGCAAGACCAACAGTTGATATTGGGACTGATCTGATCATTTGTCCCGGCACTACTATTCCATTACAGATGATGAATTATTCGACTTATCTCTGGCAGGATGGCTCAACAGATTCGATATTTTTGATCACTAAGTCGGGAATGGTTGTTTTGAGTGTGACCAATTCCTCCGGTTGTCTGACCTCCGATTCGTTATTTGTAAAAGAAGATTGTCTGAGCGATATCCTTTTCCCAAATGCATTTACTCCCAATGATGATGGAATGAATGAAATATTTATTGGCATTGGTTCGGAACCGGAAAACTATAAACTAAGGATCTTTGACAGATGGGGAGAACTTATTTTTGAATCGGATAGTATATTGAAAGGCTGGGATGGCAGATATAAAGGACATACAGTTCACGATGGAGTATACGTTTATCAGGCAGTTTTTACTGTTGCCGGTAATAAGGAAATTGAAAAAACAGGTAAAGTCGTTTTGATCCGCTGATTCTTTATGAAGAAAATCCTTTTTAGTTTTATTCTGATCATAGCTTTTACAAATAGCTCCTATGCAAGAAATAAATTATCATTTTTTGAAAAAAGCCCGGTACCCGATACCTGCAGGATCAGATTACTGAATTATTCAACTGCGGCTTTATATCCGCTGAGCATGACTTGGTTGTATACGCAATGGTATCGCGACTATCCTCAGAGTTCATTTCATTTTTTTAACGACAACTCAGAATGGATGCAAATGGACAAGTACGCTCATTTTTTCGATGCATACAGTATAGCGAAACCTTTGACTCATATGTACCAGTGGGCAGGTTATGATAATAAAAGATCTACATTGTATGGTTGTGGAATAGCTTTTCTTTTTCAAACCACTGTTGAAGTGTTTGATGGCTTCTCTTCAGAATGGGGATTCAGTGCAGGTGACCTTGCATGTAACACAGGTGGAGTATTACTTTTTGGAGCGCAACAACTAGGGTGGAAGGAACAACGGATAATTCTTAAGTACTCATTTCATCAGTCTCAATTTGCAAGATACAGACCGGATGTCTTAGGAAGTAGTTTACCAGAAAACATTCTTAAAGATTATAATGGGTTAACCAGTTGGGTTTGCATTAACCCTTCATCATTTATGAATGAAAGTACAAAGTTTCCTAAATGGCTGAATGTTGCTGTTGGATTTGGCGCGGAAGGAATGACCGGTGGTGATTTTAATCCGGCGGAAGTAAATGGAAAGATTATTCCGAAATTTGAACGTTACAGACAATACTACCTTGCTTTTGATATTGAATTGTCAAGAATTAAAACTCGTTCAGCATTTTTGTCCGGGGTATTTAAATTTGTAAACATACTTCATCTGCCATTGCCGGCATTAGAGTTTTCACCTGGAAGAAAAACAGTAGGAAGGTTAGCTTATTTTTAAAAAAGATAATTTCAAAAAAGAGTATTATTTTAGGGAATAATACTCTTTGAAAAAACAAATTAATAAGTTGTCATGGAAGGATCAATCTCCCGGGCATAAGCTAAAATTCCACCTTTAAGGTTGTAGAGATTTGTAAACCCTGCTTTTTCCAGTTCATTTACAATTGCACCGCTTCGTCCTCCGGATTTGCAATGGATAATAACAGTTTTGTCTTTTGAGATCTTTTCTGTTTCATTCAGAATTATTCCCATTGGAATCAATTCACCATCAAGATTACAAATTTCATATTCAAATGGCTCCCTGACATCGATAAGTTGAAAATCTTCGCTGTTGTCAAGTTTTTGTTTTAACTCTTGTACTGTAATTTCTTTCATAGGCGTGGGTTATGAATAAGGTTTTAAATGTGGGTACACAAATTTAAGACATTTTTGGATTTTAAGCAGTTAGGGGTTACAATTTTGCAAACATATTTACAGCAAAATTTTATACTTATACCTCATTAATTCTATTTTTTTATTCTTATCTTGATTTTGTTCAATATTGAATGAATATTCCAAAAGCGAATCAATATGAATCCGGTTAAAAATTTTAAGACCGGATAGTGTTCGGATTTTGTAAAACTGAAATTTGAATAATAAGTTTCACTTGGTATGATTTAATAAATTAAAGACGAATGGATATTAGAATAGTGCATTTCTCGCAGGATTTTAAAGAAGATTTTTACAGATTAAATGCACAATGGCTGAATAAATATTATTTCGTTACAGAAGAAGACGAAGATCTTCTCCGCAATCCTGAACGAATTATCGAAAAAGATGGTGGGGTATTTTTTGCACTTTTCAATTCTATTCCGGTTGGTACATGTGCCCTTGTTCCTGAGAATAATTCAAACTATGAGTTGATCAAAATGGGAGTGGACCCTGAATTTCAGGGAAAGGGTATAGGTGCATTATTGATGAATGCCTGCCTTCAGTTTGCAAGAGACCGTAATGCTAAAATGATTACACTTGAAACAGCAGTTCCCCTGAAAGCAGCCATACATTTATATGAAAAATTTGGATTTGTAAAAACCTCAGAGGAATATACTCATCCTGTTTTTAAACGGGTAACTTTTAAAATGGAACTTTTGTTGTCTAAGGAGTAGATGGAAATTGGTAATCTTTAGTTCGTCATCAATAATCCGTGATTGTTGTTTCGTTATTCTAAAATGGTAATTCGTGCTGTTTAATTATTTTCGAATTTTTATTACAATTTAAAGTAATCCTTCGCTATTCACTTCATTCCACTTCATTTCACAACCTTTTCTCCAACTCATACATCTCATCCCTCAACCTTGCAGCTTCCACAAAGTCCAGTTCCTTGGCGGCTTTTTCCATTTCCTTTTTCGTCAGACTGATCATTTTTTTGATCTCATCCTTATTCAGATATTTAAGTAATGGATCGGCAGCAAGATTGATCTGTTCGGCTTCGATATACGCTTTGGATTCTGCGATCTTTTTATCAGCAACCTTGGTCTGCCCAAGAATACTTTCCATAGTTCTGTTTATCTGAACAGGAACAAGGCCATGGTCCTGATTGTATTTATGCTGAATTTCTCTTCTGCGATTTGTTTCATCAATGGTTTTCTGCATACTTTCTGTCATCTTATCAGCATAGAAGATAACTTTTCCATTTACATTTCTTGCAGCGCGACCGGCAGTTTGCGTCAATGAACGGTTGCTTCTCAAAAATCCTTCCTTGTCAGCATCCAGAATGGCAACAAGTGAAACTTCAGGAAGATCCAGACCTTCCCGCAGTAAGTTGATTCCGATCAATACATCAAAATTCCCTAAACGCAGATCCCGTAATATTTCAACCCTTTCCAACGTGTCTACTTCGGAATGAATATATCTGCAGTTGATATTTAACCTTGTCAGATACTTGGCCAGTTCTTCTGCCATTCTCTTGGTTAGTGTAGTCACCAACACACGCGAACCGGCAGCAATCGTTTTGTGAATTTCTTCAAGCAGGTCATCAACCTGATTGATACTTGGCCTTACTTCAATGACAGGATCCAGCAAACCGGTTGGACGAATGACTTGTTCGACAACTACGCCTTCGCTTTGCTGTAATTCATATTCTGCCGGGGTAGCGCTGACGAAAATAACCTGTGGCAGCAGTGATTCAAATTCTTCAAACTTAAGGGGCCGGTTATCGAGAGCAGAAGGTAACCTGAAACCATATTCAACAAGGTTCTGCTTTCTGCTTCTGTCACCGCCATACATTGCCCTGACCTGTGGAATTGTCACGTGGCTTTCATCAATGACCATTAAAAAATTATCAGGGAAATAATCGATCAGGCAAAATGGTCTGGCACCTATCTGTCGACCGTCGAAGTATCTTGAATAATTTTCTATGCCGGAACAGTAGCCAAGTTCCCGGATCATTTCAAGATCATATGTAACTCTGTCTTCAAGTCGTTTCGCTTCGAGATTCATTCCTAACGACCGCAAATAATCCGTTTGTTTGACCATATCTTCCTGTATCATCCAGATCGCTTCCAGTTGCCTGTCTGCATTAGTGACGAAGATGTTTGCAGGATAAATGGTGACCGCGTCATTTTTTTCAATTGTCTTACCCGACACCGGATCAATCGTTGTTATCTCTTCAATTTCATCTCCAAAAAAACTAAAACGGTATGCCATGTCGCCATATGCAACAAATACATCTATAGTTTCACCTTTTACTCTGAACTTACTTCTGGTAAATTCTGTCTCAGTCCGTGAGTAGAGTGAAGTAACAAGCTGGTGAAGAAATTTATTTCTGCTGATCTTATCGCCTTCTTTAACTCTGATCGTGTTACTTTTAAAGTCAGCAGGATTCCCAATACCATAGATGCAGGATACTGAACTGACAACAACAACATCTTCGCGACCCGATAACAGGGCGGTAGTTGTACTGAGCCGCAGTTTTTCGATCTCATCATTAATGGCAAGATCTTTTTCAATATAAGTATTTGTAGAAGGAATAAATGCTTCAGGCTGGTAGTAATCATAATAAGAAACAAAATATTCAACTGCATTGTTTGGAAAGAACTGCTTGAATTCTCCATACAATTGTGCTGCCAGTGTTTTATTATGTGAGAGGATAAGTGTAGGCTTCTTAACTCTTTCAATCACATTAGCGATTGTAAATGTTTTACCCGACCCTGTAACTCCAAGGAGAGTCTGCGCCTGGTCGCCGTGTAAAATTCCCTGGACCAGCTGATCGATAGCTTGTGGCTGATCACCGGTAGGAAGAAATTCAGATGTAAGTGAAAAGGCCATTGAATGGATTTATTTTGTACAAAAATAAAAAAAGGTTGCCGACTAAACGACAACCTTTAATTTATTTCAATCGACTGAATTGATCATTGTGCGTAAGCCGGTTCATTCCAGATCTCCCATGATTTCTCTGCCTGTAAACGAAGCATCCGGAAACCATTATGGATAAATGCACCGGCATCTTTCGACTTTTCCAAAAACAGAGTTTGAGCAGGATTGTAGATCAGGTCAAAACAAAGATTCTTGTGAGTCAGAAATTCATAAGGGATGTTTGGGCATTCATTTACTTTAGGAAACATCCCAAGCGGTGTTGTATTAACAATGATCTGGAATGCTTTCATTGTATTGTTGTTCAGATCGGCATAGGTATAGTGGAATCTTGAATCTTCTCTGGTTACAAAGAAATGTTCAATATTCAACTTTCTGAAAACGTAACTCACTGCTTTCGCAGAACCACCTGTTCCAAGGATCAACGCACGACGATGATGCGGACGAAGAATAGGGCGGATCGCTAACTCAAATCCCCAGGCATCTGTATTGTAGCCATGAAGTTCAAATTTAGTCTGATCCTGACGGATGATCTTAATTGTATTCACCGCACCGATCTTCTGAGATATATCATCTAAATTATCAAGCATCGGAATGATGTCTTGCTTAAATGGGATAGTGATATTTAGTCCCATCAATTCCGGATTTTCACGGACGATTTTCTTGAGGTCGTAAATATTCTCAGTTTCAAAATTTTCATAGACACAATCGTTTCGACCTTCCCTTTGAAATTTCTCTGTAAAGAATTTCTTGGAATACGATTGTTCTAAAGGAGTACCGAACAAGCCAAATTTTTTCATTTTTTTTCCTTTTTTAATTGTTTAATTGCGCAGATTAACTTTACTGTATTTTGATTTTAAAAATCCAATGATAACCGGCAATACCGAAACTCCGATAATCCCCAGTGTTACTAAAGAAAAATGGGATTTGACCCATTCATTGCTACCCAGAAGGTAACCGGCAATTGTGAATAGGAAGATCCAGATCACATTGCCTGCTATGCAGAAAAGTAAAAAACGACGATATAACATACTTCCTAATCCCGCAACAAACGGGGCAAAAGTTCTTACAATTGGAATAAAACGGGCAAGAATAACTGTCTTCCCTCCATGCTTTTCATAGAAAGCATGCGTCCTGTCTAGGTAATCTTTCTTTATAAATTTTCTTTTTGAATTGACCAGCTTGTCCCCGATAAAATTACCCACTGCAAAATTCAGATTGTCGCCGATAAAGGCCGCAATAAATAAGATCGGAATCAGCATCCATAAATTCAACAAACCTGCACCTGCCAATGCTCCTGCAGCAAACAATAAACTGTCGCCCGGCAGAAATGGCGTGACAACCAGCCCTGTCTCGCAGAAGATGATCAATGCAAGGATCAAATAAGTTGCTTTGTGATACTCTTTGACAATTGTTTCCAAATGTTTGTCAATATGCAGAACAAAGTCAATGAATTGTTCAAAAATTTCCATATGGCTTAAAAGATTCGAAGCTCAACACGTAATGTAGTTACTCGCAGTTTTCTCGTGGCGTAAAGGTAATAATTTTGGAATAAATTGTATAAATTTTGATATTATTTCAAGCGCTCTTTTTGTTTACAATATTTGCAAAAATACCTCAACAGCTTGTCTGATTAAGTGTGTATTTTGGTAACTTGTGACCGTCATAATTGTGTCAGAATGAAGCTAAACGTAGGCGATAAAGTCCGCTTTTTGAATGAATCAATTGAAGGGACCATTGCTAATGTGCTCACACACGGGCGGGTAGAAGTGCGCGATAGTCATGGATTTACCCACATCTCTGAGGAGCGTTTTCTGGTCAGGATCGAACTCACTTTAGAAGAGGTCAGGAATGATGTTGAAGAATCATCTTCGCTTCATAATTCGGATGTTAAAGTTTCTTCACAAAAAAGTTCCATTCCAATCATTTCATCCCTTGAAGATGACAATACAATTTATGCGGCAATCCGATTGCTGGATGAAAAAAATCCGATGACAACTGATGTTGAAATTTTTCTCCTTAATAACACGGATTATTCTATTTGTTTCACTTGTCTCAAGCGACTTGGAAATTTCAGAGCCGGTATACACTCAGGTTTGCTGAATTCCAATCACGAAACCCTGATCGGGGTTTTTTCTCAGGATGAAATTTACAGATTTGACGGATTTGAATTCCAATTTTTGTTCTTCAAAAAGGAAGAATTTAAACCAAAAAACCCGGACACCAAACTTCTTCAGTTCAGCTCGTCTGATTTTATGAATGCTGACCTTAGAAGAAAACTTTTTGACCGAGACGATACGATCTTACTCATGCCTCTTCATGAAGTCAAACAAATGACGGAAGTCGATATTGCCGGTTTACTCGACAAGTACAATGACAAAAAAGAGGCAGATGCAAGGAATTTAAGTGCAAAGACTAAAAACAAACCAAGCAGGTTTGTTGTCCTCACTCGTCAAAAAGTAGTTGACCTTCACATAGAAGAATTAATTAAGGATTATTCTTCCATGTCTAATGCTCAGATCATTTCCTATCAGATCAATTATTTTATGCAGGAAATGGATAAGGCCTTAATTGATAAACTGCATAAAATTGTTTTTATCCATGGTGTCGGCGCAGGTGTTCTCAGAAGTTCGATCCGTGAAGAATTAAAGCGTTTTCCAAATATCAGATATGCCGATGCTCCAATTGAAAAATATGGGAATGGAGCCACTGAAGTTGAATTCATATGATCATCAAGAGGCATCAGGTTGAGTTTAAGAAGAAGATCCGGATCATGCGGATGGTGCTTCTTGCAGGAACCATCCTGACGGTCTTTAAATTTTTTGCATGGTATCTGACTCATTCAAATGCTGTCCTTACTGACGCCCTTGAATCCATTATTAATATAATTGCGGCTGGATTCGGATTGTTCACACTTGTATATGCTTCCAGACCAAAAGATGAAAATCATCCTTATGGTCATGGCAAAATGGAGTTCTTTGCTGTAGGTTTTGAAGGAGCATTGATCTGCTTTGCAGGAATAGGCATGATCTATAAGGCCATTTCCTCGTTTTCTGTACCATTTGAATTACAAAAACTTGATATCGGACTGGCCATCACTGCCGGAGCTGCAGTGATCAATTATGGCATGGGCAGATATATGATAAATTCAGGTAAGAAACTGCATTCTTCCACATTAGTTGCCGACGGACAACATCTCGTTTCTGATACAGTTTCTTCTGTGGTTTTACTTATTGGCCTGGGCTTGATCCTTCTTACAGGCTATACTATCATAGATTCTATTCTCACAATAGCACTTGGATTTTACATTCTTTTTGTTGGTTACCGTTTACTCCGAAACTCTATGGCCGGATTAATGGATGAAACTGATTTTGACAAAATGCTTGAACTGGTGGATGTACTCAATGAAGGAAGAAAACCAAACTGGATAGATATTCATAATCTCAGAATCGTAAAGTATGGTTCATCCCTGCATGTTGATCTCCATCTTTCTTTGCCGTGGTACGATTCTTTGCAAAAGTCACATGAGGAAGTAAAGGCACTTGAAGAATTAGTCAATAAACATTTTGAAAACAGAGTCGAGTTTTTTATTCATACAGACCCATGCTTGCCGACAAGCTGTCCAATCTGTTCAATTGATAATTGTGCAGTCAGAAAACAAGCATATGAAAAAAAAATAGAGTGGGATTTACCGTTGCTCATGAAAAATAAACCACACTTTTTGAAATGAAAAACGGAAAGTGAAAAACTGAAAAGTGAACTTTGAAGTTTTGGGTAAATGAGGGTATGGAGTCAATCCAATTCTCAATTTCAATTGTTTAAATAGGATTTTCTTCATTTCTCTTTTCCTTCTTTCATTTTTCATATTTTCATTTTTATTTTTTTTTGGAAATCCATTCTTCTCATTTCCCCGTTTATCTATTTAAACAGATAAACAATATAACATTCAAACAATTTCTTTAAACAACTCAAATTATGAAAAAGTCCATTCTAACGGCAGTAATTGCCCTAGCTTTCAATGCAACAGTATCATTCGCACAAACCGGAAATACAATGGTTGGGGGGAATACTATGTATCCTGCCAAAAACATTATTGAAAATGCTTTGAATTCGGAAGATCACACAACTTTAGTTGCAGCAGTAAAAGCAGCAGGTCTTGTTGAAACATTACAGGGTAAAGGTCCCTTTACTGTTCTTGCACCGACGAACGATGCCTTTGAAAACCTTCCTCAAGGAACTGTTGAAACTTTGTTGCAACCTGAAAACAAATCAAAATTATCAGGCGTTTTAACCTATCATGTTCTATCGGGTAAATTTGATTTCAATACGGTTTCAAAAGCAATTAAAGATGGAAAAGGTGCTGTAACTATGAAAACTGTATCAGGCGGATCATTGAAATTTATGATGAATGGAAATCATAATATTACTGTTACGGATGAGAATGGAGGAGTTGCAAATATTTCAACTTATGATGTCTATCAAAGCAATGGCGTGATTCACGTTCTGGATAAAGTTCTACTGCCTAAAATGTAATTGGTGAATTAGTGTTTAAGCGAAACGGTCTGCAATAAAATGCGGACCGTTTTTTTTCATTTAGCAAACAGAATTGGATTATTTAAAGATAAATTTGTTGGCAATTTCATTATTTAGAGAACTTTTTTGAATTGAGGTTTTGAACTAGGCTAAAAAAAATTAGATTTGTATTGTATAGCTGCGTTATACACTTCAGATTTAATTGCCCGTCTCCACATTGATGGAGTTCAATATTAATTATGGTTACTATTACTCATCGTTCGTCAAAGTTTCGTTTAAAATCTATACTTCAGGTTCACTTCAGAACCGGGATAATCAGAATACTTTTTGCAGGTCTGTTTGTTTTGGTAAGTAACCAATCAAAGAGCCAAACCATAAAAGTGTTATTCGATGCATCAAAAGCTGAAGCCGCCGGAAATGCTGATTGGGTAATTGATGCAAACTCCAGAAACCTGGGTTTCTCAAGTGGACCAGCAATTTTAAATGGCGGAAATGAATCCAATGCTCAGAGAATTCCATCTCCAGCACAATCCGGAATCACTGGTTCTACTGCTGAAACTTTTTGGGATGGCGCGCTCTCTTACTGGGGAATCGATTGTGTGAACAGAAATTATATCGTTGAATCGTTGCCTTACAATGGACAAATTACCTATGGCAACTCCACCAATTTACAAGACTTGTCAAATTATGATGTATTCATTGTTTGTGAACCGAATATTCTTTTTACAAATGCACAGAAAACTGCAATAATAACTTTCGTTCAAAATGGTGGCGGATTATTCATGGTAGCTGACCATACCATTTCTGATAGAAATAACGATGGTGATGATTCACCTTTTATCTGGAATGACCTGATGTCAAATAACAGCATTCAGAGTAATCCTTTTGGGATGTCATTTGATTTAGCGGATTTCTCTCAGACGACATCAAATTTACCTAATCTGCCTGCTGATTCAATTTTGCATGGTCCTGCAGGAAATGTTACGCAAGTTCAATTCGCCGGAGGAACTTCTCTTACTTTGTCTCCTGCACAGAATGCTTCCGTTAAAGGTGTTGTTTATAAAACAGGTTCTTCTTTTGTGAATTCAAATGTTATGGTTGCGTATGCCCGGTATGGGAATGGAAAGGTTGCTGCTATCGGTGACAGTTCACCCTGTGATGATGGAACAGGAGATCCAAATGATGGATTATTCTTTGGTTATACTCAGGATGCCGGCGGGAATCACCGGAAATTAATAATGAACATGACCATCTGGCTAGCTACTCAAAACAATTCAACTCCACCGGTGGCTGATTTTACTGCAAGTCCATTGACGGTTTGTCTGGGACAATCAATCACCTTTAATGATAATTCATCTTCCGGAATCACTTCTTATTCCTGGAATTTTGGTTCAGGAGCAGTTCCGGCCACATCTTCTACAGCTGGTCCACATGTGGTCACTTACACAACTTCCGGCAATAAAACTATATCATTGACTGTTACAAATTCATCAGGATCAAATTCTGTTACAAAAACTAATTATGTTTTTATTGATGGAAATTGCAGTACTGCCGACCTTGGCGTAATTGATCTACTCTCGCCATTGAACAATATATGCCCAACTGCCAATTCAGAATTAAAGGTCAGAATTCAGAATTTCGGTTCAACTACATTTAATTTTGCAACCACTCCCGTTACAATAAACATGTCGGTTACAGATCCTGCTTCTGTAATATTGCCGTTCAGCCACACGATCTCTTCAGGTACTATCTTGGCAGGTGGAACTATGGATGTTACCTTTACCAGTACCTGTAATATGATGCAGTCAGGTAATTATTCATTCGATGCCGTTACTGTATTAGCTGGAGATGTAAATTCTACGAATGATGCAATGACTACTGCATTAATAACTGTCAACTCCGCATCCCAATCTGACATAGTCTTGCTCGATGAAAGTCTTGGTACAGTAACATCGAATACTTCAATTGCTACACATGAATCGAATAATGGCTTTGATAACGATAATTTGTTGATGTCAGGTACAGCTGATATCCGGATCACAACTTTTTCAAATGGTTACCCTGCTGCATCCGGTGGGGCAAATGTTTTCTTCACTGCAAGTGGAAGGAATTTCATCATTTCCGGAATTAATACTTCATCCGGAAACAACATGGAATTATCATTTGGTGTCCTGAAAAGTGTAGCCTCTTCAAATGGAAGTGATCTTCTCATTCAGGTTAGTACTGACGGAGTAAACTATTCGAATCTATCTATGCCTCCCTTGCCACTGAATACTTCATGGAATTACGTCACACTTACCGGTTTTATCCCTGCTGTACCCGCTTTATGGCTAAAGTTTACAACTACCAGCGCGACTCAATTCAGAATTGATGACATACTGCTGGTTGACCATGTTCCACTCAATGAGATCTGCGGAAATAATACTGATGACAATTGCAATGGGCAAATTGACGAAGATTGTTTTGTAAATTTAGATCTGGGAGTTTTAATCGAAGGATTTTATCAGTCAAATGGAAGTATGATTGCAGCAATTGACTCCGTAAATTTACCTCTCATTTGTGATAGTATCCTGGTCGAACTCCGTTCAGCCGTTTCTCCAAATAACCTGATCTATTCTGATAAAAAAACGATTGACAGGAATGGACATGGGTTGTTTTCTTTTCCTTCAGGTTTAATTGGACAATCATTATATATAGTAGTCAATCACAGAAATACTATTCAGACATGGAGTACTGTTCCTGTATTATTTAATTCTTATACTATGAATTATACTTTTACTGATGGAATAAATAAAGCATATGGAAACAATCTGAAAAATCTTGGCAATGGTTTTTTTGGGATCTTCAGCGGTGATGTAAACAAGAATGGAGTAGTGGATAGTTCAGATTTTTCAATAGTCGAAAATAGCATGCAGCAATTTCAGACAGGATATTTGCCGTCAGACATAACAGGCAATAAAATTACAGAATCTTCTGATGGCAGCTTAATTGAAAATAATTTTGGTAAATCAATAGCAAGACCTTGATATTGTTAATTCCGGTTTCAAAATTTAAATGATTGCAGGAGATGGATCGCTAAAATTTGATCCCATTTTGGTCTCTGACTTTTGAATTAATTATTTGGTTCCCACAATTCAATTCTGTTTCCTTCCGGATCGTAGATCCATCCGAATTTTCCGTAGTCGTAAGTTTCTACATTTTCATCGACCTCAACTTCTGATGAACGTAATTCTTTGATCAATTCATCAAGATGCTTCACTCTGAAATTGATCATAAAATCCTTCGACGATTTTCCAAAATATTTAGTGTCTTGTGGAAAGAATGATAGATAGGTATTTCCAATTACATCCGGTTGATATAGATCACGCCATTGCATATCGTAATAGGAAGTCGTGAAATCCAGACCGAAATTTTTACTGTAAAATTCCAGTGACTGCTGTACGTTATTGCATTTCAGAAAAATTCCACCAAGTCCGGTTACCTTTCCGAATAATTCCATTGGCTTATGATAATCATCGAATGCACGGTCAACCGGTTCCCACAATTCGATCTTATTGCCATCACAATCGATTGCCCATCCGAAACGACCGTAGTCATAGTTTTCAACTTTGTCGTCGACTTCAACACCATTCTGCATTAAACGAATTCTCAGATTATCCAGGTCAGATACACGAAGGTTTATCATGGAATCTGACGTTCCCGGATAAAAATAATCGGTGTTCTCCGGAAAGAGTGAAAACACTGTGTACCCGATTGTATTCGTCTCCACCAAATGACGCCATTTGAAACTAAAATATAATCCGGTTCCGAATCCTACACCAAGATTGTCTTCATACCATCTTGCGAGGTATTTAGGGTCGTTTGCTTTTATAAATATGCCGCCTATCATTCGGAAGTAGTAAGAGGTTGTTATAAATTTTAAGTAGTGAGTGGTAAGTGGTGAGTAGCACTACATGGTGAATTCGAGATTGTTGCCATTATTAGCAATTATATTATAAGTGAATCATGGTAAGACTTTGAGGTTAGCAAGCTGTGCTTCTTACTACTTACTACTTACTACTCACCACTCACCGTTAGTAACCCAGTATCTTCATCATCGAAATTGCACTTTGCTCTTTCGCAAATAACCTTGTAGTGATCTCACCGTCTTCATCACGGTCAATGATCACCATCTTCGGAGCAGGAACCAGACAATGCTGTATTCCGCCATATCCGCCGATACTTTCCTGATAAGCTCCCGTATGGAAGAATCCGATATACAATGGTTCCCCTTCGAGCTTTTCTTCTGAAGGCAGGTAAACCTGATTAACATGAGACTCTGTATTGTAATAATCATCACTGTCGCAGGTAAGTCCTCCGATGTTCACACGCTTGTGTTCTTTATCCCAGTGATTGATCGCAAGTAAAATAAATTTCTGCTTGATTCCCCAAGTATCCGGTAGCGTTGTAATGAATGAGCTATCGATCATATACCACAACTCATTATCGTTTTGCTGTTTTTGATCTACGATGGAAAGGAGAGTAGCACCACTTTCTGCAACTGTGAAACTGCCGAATTCGGTAAAAATGTTTGGCTCTTCAACTCCTTGAGCACGACAAGTGGTTTGGATCTGTTTTATGATCTGTTCAGCCATATAATCATAGTCATATTCAAAACCCAATGACTTTCTGATCGGCCATCCACCGCCGATGTCCAGTGAATCGAGCGTCGGACAGATCTTCTTCAACTCACAATAAACATTCACACATTTTGAAAGCTCTGACCAGTAATATGCTGTGTCTTTGATTCCTGTATTGATGAAAAAGTGCAGCATTTTCAGCTCAAATCGCTTATTTTTTTTCAGGTTTTTAATATAAAAATCTCTGATCTCATCGTACCGGATGCCAAGACGGGAAGTGTAGAATTCAAAATTCGGTTCCTCTCCTGAAGCGATCCGGATGCCGACTTTCACCTTTTTACGGCCTTTTATCCGTTTATCGTATTGTGAAAGCTCGTTCATGCTGTCCAGAACGGGGATAACGTTCTCAAAACCATCATTTAACAAACCGATAATGTTCTCAATATACTGTGGACGTTTGTAGCCGTTGCAAATTATAAAGATGCTTTTATTGATCTTTTTATCTTCATATAAAGCTCTAATCAACGGAATATCAAAGGCCGACGAGGTTTCCAGATGGATGTCATGTTTCAAGGCTTCATGCAAAACATAAGAAAAATGGGAACTTTTCGTGCAATAGCAATAGGTATATGTACCTTTGTAATCTGCTTTTGCAATGGCAACATTGAATATTCGCTTGGCTTTCTTAATTTGCGAACCTATTTTAGGAAGATAGGTGATTTTCAACGGTGTACCGTATTGCTTGATGATCTCCATCAGATCAATTCCGTAAAAGTGCAGGTTGTTGTCGATTACTTCAAAACCTTCCTGAGGAAAGTAAAAGGTTTGTTCGATCAGATCGCGATAGGTATTCTTCATTCTAAACCGTTGAGATTATTTGGGATAAGGATTAGTGATAAATGCGGGTGACTTGGATTGAAAGATTTTTGCTAAAGTAAGTAACTTACATTTATAACTTACGTTAGGGAAAAGATTTTTCGGATAAAAAATTAGAGTATGAAAAAGATAAAGATCGTAGAAGTGAAATCAGAGATCGGCGCCGGCACACGAGGCGCTTCAATGGGTCCTGATGCAATAAAGATTGCAGCTCTCGACTACGGTAGCAATCTGTTTAAAAAGATTGATTCAATCGAAGTTCAGACAGAGAATAATCTTCTGTTTGAATCGCCCGGTAGTCCATATGCGAAGAGAATAAAAGGTATGTATGTCGTTCTGGAACGGACTGCAAATGCTGTCAGAAATTCTTTGAAGAATAATGAATTCCCGATCGTCCTGGCAGGAGACCATAGTACTGCTGCCGGAACCATTTCCGGAATCCGTATGGCATATCCAAAACAACGAATCGGAGTGATCTGGGTCGATGCCCATGCAGATCTTCATTCTCCTTGGACAAGTCCATCGGGAAATATGCATGGAATGCCACTGGCTGCTGTCCTTAACGAAGACAATGCAACCAATAAAATGAACAAGCCTGATAAGGAAACCCTGGACCTTTGGGGTAAGATCAAAAAGCTTGGTGGAATAGCTCCTAAGATCGAATACAGCGATGTTGTATATATCGGATTGCGCGACGTTGAACCTGAAGAATCTTATCTGCTGAAAAAGCATAAGGTGAAAATTTTCAGTACCAGTGAGGTAAAGCGGAACGGTGTTGAGAAAATTGCCCGGGATACATTGGCTCACTTAAGCCGCTGTTCCCATATTTACATTTCATTCGATGTTGATTCAATGGACTCGTCCATTTCAAAAGGTACCGGTACCCCGGTTCGTAATGGGATCACTGAAAAAGAAGCCGGTAGTTTGCTTGTCCGCCTTATCCAGAATGAAAAAGTTTGTTGCTTCGAGATCTCGGAAGTAAATCCGACACTCGATAAAGAAAATTTAATGGCTGAAAACACTTTTGAGATCCTTCAACGTGTGGTAAGCCAGTTAACGAATTGATCCCTCTCCCGGAATGAATCTAAGATTTGAATCGCAATTAAAAAATATAATTGCTGCAGGAATACAAAGCCTCTACCAACAGAATGTAGAGGCTTCGTCTATTCTGTTGCAGGAAACAAAGAAAGAATTTGACGGCGACGTCACCCTTGTTGTCTTTCCATATACAAAAGCAGCCGGAAAAGGACCAGAGCAAACCGCACAGGAAATTGGTGAATATATCAGCAAATCTGATTTCCCATTGGAGTCATTCAATGTGGTAAAAGGTTTTTTGAATTTAAGCATTGATAAATCCTTCTGGAAAAATTATCTGATCACAGTCAGTGCAGATCAGAATAGTTTATTTGATCCAAAGAAAAATTCCGATGAAGATTTCAAACCGTCAAAATTAATGGTAGAATATTCTTCACCGAATACAAACAAACCTTTGCATCTTGGTCATATCAGAAATAACCTGTTGGGTTTTGCTGTTTCAAATGTTCTGAAAGCTTGCGGACATGAAGTCATCATGGTGAATCTGGTGAATGACCGAGGAATCCATATTTGTAAGTCAATGCTTGCGTGGATGAAATTCGGTAATGGAGAAACTCCGGAATCGACTCACATGAAAGGTGATCATTTTGTCGGAAAGTATTATGTGCTTTACGACAAAAAATACAAAGCCCAGGTAGAAGAATTAGAGAAAGACGGTTTATCGAAAGAAGAAGCCGAACGTAAAGCTCCTTTACATCTTGAGATCCAGGAAATGCTTCGTAAGTGGGAAGCGAATGATCCTGACACTCGTGCACTTTGGAAAAAAATGAACGACTGGGTGTATTCAGGTTTTGCAGTTACGTATAAAAAACTTGGTGTTACATTCGATAAGATCTATTATGAAAGCGAAACTTACCTGAAAGGAAAAGAGATCGTAGAGAATGGAGTGCGGGATAATATTTTTATTAAAGAAGCAGATAATTCTATCTGGGTCGATCTGACAGATGAAGGCTTGGATAAAAAAGTTTTGTTGCGTAGTGACGGGACGAGTGTATACATCACTCAGGATCTTGGTACGGCACTTTTGCGTTTCAAAGATTATCCGGGATTGCAAAAGTTGATCTATGTTGTAGGTAACGAACAGGATTACCATTTTAAGGTGTTGAAGAAGATCATCGAGAACCGGATGAAACTTGATAATGTTGAATTGTTCCATTTATCCTATGGAATGGTTGATCTGCCTTCAGGTAAAATGAAGTCCCGTGAAGGAACTGTTGTTGATGCTGATGATCTGATCAAGGAGATTGTCGAAGAAGCTGAGATGGCTACAAAAGCTCAAGGAAAGCTAGATAATTTTGATTCACCTGAAGCGAAAGAACTGTATCACAATTTAGGAATGTCTGCTTTGAAGTATTTTATACTCAAAGTTGATCCAAAGAAACGAATGCTGTTCAATCCGGCGGAAAGTATTGATATGAATGGAAACACCGGTCCTTTCATCAGTTATACTTATGCAAGGATCCGTTCTGTGCTTCGTAAAGGTGGGGCAATGAAACTGGCGAACGATCAATTCTCTGCACATGATCCATCTAAGGAAGAAAAGCTGCTGATCAAGCTGATCTATCAGTATCCTGCCATCATAAAAGCTGCTTCTGATGCATACAATCCTGCATTGGTTGCCGGTTATTCATATGATCTGGCGAAAGCGTATAATCACTTTTACCATGAACATATAGTTGTTGATGCTGAACAGAAAGAAACGACCTCATTCCGTTTGCATCTCAGTGAAATGACATCACTCGTTATTTCGAAATGTATGGCAATGATAGGAATCACTGTTCCTGAGAGAATGTAAGATGAACAAATTCGGTAACTACCTTTTAATTACACTGGTATTCGTAACGATCAGTTTTTGCTCGATCTCGAAACTTTCCATATTCAATAGGAGTGAGGCAAACTCTGTAATCTCGACATTTAATATCCCCAAGGATAAACTGAAGACCGGTGATATCATTCTGCGTGAAGGAAAGAGTTTTATTTCTCAGGCTTTACGTTCTTTCTCACAGACCGACAAGCATTATTCTCATGCTGGAATTATTGTGATCCGGAATGATCAGATTTATGTTTGTCATGTGATGGCGGCAGAAGGGAACCGTAGTAACAAGATCAGACTGGAACCGGTCAGTTCATTCTGTAATAGGACAGACAATTCATCGTTTGCTGTTTATCGTTCAAATGTTGATCCTAGTCATGTCGATTCGGTTATGACAGGTTATTTCCAAAAAGGAATCTCTTTCGACAATGACTTTGACCTGAAATCTGATCAACAGATGTACTGTACAGAATTAGTTTATAAAATCCTGACAGCAGCAAATGGAAATGAAAAATTCATAAATTTGTCGCATGGAAATGGTTACGATTATGTTGCCTGCGACAATCTTTACCTGAATCCTCAAACTCATCTAATCTACTCTCATACTTATTGATATGCAAAAAACATCACGTTTCATTTCTCTTCTTGCAATCGTTGTTTTACTTTTTGCCTGCGGAAAAAGCGATTCGCCTTCATCGATCACAGAAAAATTTCTTGCAGCAATTGCAAAAGCTGATTACGATGCAGCAAAAACTTTCGGTACAGCCGATACTGACAGGCTGTTAAATATGATGAGTGGTTTCAAGAAAATGGGAGCAGAGCCTTTTATGGCTGAAGCCAAATTCGATGTTGTCGATGAATCTATCACCGGCGACGAAGCTAAAGTTACTGTAAAAGTGGATGGTCGCCCAAAAGAAATGATCTTTAATCTCCAGAAAGAAAATGGCAAATGGAAAGTAGCCATGAACAAAGAGACCATCAACGAAACGGATGCGAATATTTTTAATCTGGGAGCTACTAATACAGATACGACGTCTGTAAAGTAGTTTTTAGGTCAAAGGTAAGAGGTCAGAGGTCACGCTGAATCCTTACGAGCAGCGTGACCTCTGACCTCATACCTTTACCAAACCCGCCACCTTACTACCAATCAACTCTATAGACCGCATCAACTTCTCATGCGGCAACTTCGCATTATCCATCTGAAACGTAAACCTTGAAATTCCGCCCAGTGCTTCGCTGTGGTGAATGATCTTTGCTGCTATCTCTTCCGGTTCACCCACAAGTAATGCTCCACGCGGACCGTTCTGTGCATCGAAATGCGGACGGGTTACCGGTGGCCAGCCGCGTTCTCTTCCTATTCTTGTAAATGTTTCAGCATAGCCCGGATAGTAATCATTCAATGCTTGCTCTCTTGATTCAGCAACATATCCAAGTGAATGTAATCCGACTTTGAGTTTTTCCGGAGCATGTCCTGCGCGTTTACCGGCTTCTCTGTACAGATCAACCAATGGTCTGAAACGATGTGTCTCGCCGCCGATCACTGCGACCATCAATGGCAAACCAAGGGTTCCTGCGCGAACAAATGATTCAGGAGTTCCACCAACACCTAACCATATCGGCAAATGTTTTTTCAACGGCCGCGGATAAACCGGTTGGTTATTCAACTCCGGACGAAACTTTCCTTTCCATGTCACGAATTCATTATCGCGGATCTTTAAAAGCAGATCCAGCTTTTCAGAAAACAGTTCATCGTAATCGTGCAGACTATATCCAAATAGGGGAAAGGCATCCGTAAATGATCCACGTCCCACAACCATTTCAGCGCGACCTTTTGAGATCAGATCAAGCGTAGCAAAATTCTGAAACACTCTTACAGGATCTGATGCACTTAACACAGTAACTGCACTCGTAAGTATAATATTTTTTGTTCGTGCAGCAGCAGCCGCCAATATCATCGTCGGCGCCGAATCCAAAAACTCCCGTCGATGATGTTCCCCAATTCCAAACAGATCCAACCCAACCTTATCAGCCATCTCTATCCGCTCCAGTAATTGCTCCAATGCCACCATGCTCTTATGCCCTGTATCCCCATCATTCCCCACACTAGCCGCCGCAAAACTATCTATCCCTATTTCCATATATAATGTTTTAATAAAATTAATTTATTCTCTTCATTCCTTCATTCCACTTCATTCCACTTCATTCTACTTCATTTCACTTCATTCCACTTCATTTCACTTCATTTTTTTCACATCCTCTGGATAATCCTCCTCCGATGCTTCGCCCCCCACTTATGCAACTCCCCAATCAACGGCTTCAAAGTTTTCCCGTAAGGCGTCAGCTCATACTCAATGATAACAGGAGACGAATCATAAACATGCCTCACAGCCAGTTCATTTATCTCAAGTTCTTTCAATTCTTTCGAAAGCATCTTCGGTGTTAATCCCGGAATCTCATGCTGGATCTGCTTGAATCGCTTTTTCCCAAAAGTCAGAGCAAGTATGATCTGCAATTTCCATTTTCCGCTGAGTATGTCCAGTGCGTCCTTTACCGGAAGCATTTGCTTTGTGCATTCAGTAGTCGACAAATGCTCAGGACATTTCCGTTTATCGTGTTCAGGTTCCATTTCCATTTTGTAAAGGTAAGGAAACTTACTTTCCTTTTTATACTGCTTTCCTTTTGTATACCGCTTTCCTTTGGGAAAGCACAGTCAGGACGCTGTTTATTCACTTTAGATTTGCAAAAACTTTAAACTAAAAATTTATGTCACCAAAAACTTCAAAGATCTTGTCGATGGTTTTAATGGGAATTCCATCCGTGATGCTTCTGATGAGCGCTTTCATGAAACTTTCCGAAGCAGAAATCATGGTTCAAAACCTTACCAAAGCCGGGCTTGGGAATTATATTATGCTGATCGGTGTGATCGAACTGATCTCAGTCGGATTATTCCTTTTTCCAAAAACACGAAAAGTTGGATTTCTATTGCTGTGTGCTTATCTCGGAGGTGCACTTTCTATCGAACTTGCAGCCGGAACCCCACCTACAGCTGCGATCTTACTATCGTTGATCTGGATCTCGGTTTACCTAAGCGATAGGATTATGTTTATAGATGAAAAAGGTATTGCTTAAGTTCTACAAAACCTTTACCTCAAGCAACTTCTGACCCTCAAGATAACACTCCAGTAAATCATCAGCCTTCACCTGCCCAACCCCACTAGGCGTTCCTGTATAGATCAAATCACCTTTCCGCAGCGTAATAAACTGCGAAACATAACTGATCACCTTGGCAAAATTGAAAAGCATCAGATTGCTGTTTCCGGTCTGAACGGTCTTGCCGTTAATGTCTAGATGAAACTGAATGTTCTCTTTGTCTTTCAATTTTGAAAGTTCCATGAAATCGCCGCAAGGAGCAGAGTGGTCAAAGGCTTTTGCGGGTTCCCAAGGCAAGCCTTTTTCTTTTTGCTTTTGCTGGATATCACGCGCTGTAAAATCGATTCCTACAGTGATCTGATCAAAGTATCGATGCGCAAATTCTTCGGCGATCTTTTTGCCTTCCTTGGAGATCTTGAGCACTAATTCGATTTCGTGGTGAATGTCTTTTGAAAAATCCGGTAGATAAAATGCCCGGTCGCGGGGAAGAATTGCTGTATCTGGTTTCAGAAAAAAAACAGGTTCTCCCGGAACTGCATTGTTCAGTTCCTTTGCATGTTCAACATAATTCCTTCCAATGCAGATTATTTTCATTCCTTATTTGTTGAACATTTTTAAACGCAAGGCAGTGATCACATTTTTTGTATTCGTTGGGAAATCACCTTTCATCATCCAGTCGTAATAGGATGTGTCTGTTTTGAAAACATCGACAACTAATTTCCCCTTATACTTTCCGAAATTAAAACACTCTTCGTTCTTCTCGTTGAAAACAATTCTTCCTGCAAGGTCTACATTCTTCGTAACTGCGCTGAATGTTGCAAGAAAATCAATATCATTTTTCAAAGACTCGTATTTATCCAGTTGCGCAAGCATTACTTCATAAGTTGCCAACGTATCAGCTTCTGCTGAATGTGCATTCACCAGATCTTTATCGCAATAGAATTTATATGCTGCAGCAAGAGTCCGTTGCTCCATTTTGTGAAAGATATTCTGAACATCGATCAGCTTTCTTGTCAGCAGATCAAAATGAATATCACAACGTGTAAATTCTTCTATCAGTAATGGAACATCAAACTTGTTGGAGTTGTAACCAGCCAGATCACAACCACCTAAGAAAGTATTTATCTCCGCAGAAAGATCTTTGAAAGTAGGAGCATCCTTAACATCTGCGTCGTAAATACCGTGGATCTTGGATGTCTCAATTGGAATTGGAATTGTTGGGTTAACCTTATATGTCCTGGAATCCTTAGAACCATTGGGAAAAATTTTCAGCAAAGCAATTTCAACGATCCGGTCAGCCCCAACGTTCGTTCCTGTCGTCTCAAGATCAAGAAAAACGATCGGACGTTTCAAATTTAATTCCATAATTTTTATTTAGTGGTTTTAACAGTGACATTATGAATGATCTCCCTCATTTGAGGATCAGCTTCAATTGTCACTTCTTCATTATAGGGTTCAAAGTTATAACCTTCAACATGCAGTGTGTATTTTCCAGGTACAACCGGCAGAATAAAGTCTGTAAAAGCAGAAGTAGGGGCAAATAATATTGTTTTTCCGGTCTCTTTATTTTCTGCCGTCACTTTTGTGATCTCTGTCTTGCCGCCTGTACTTGATGTAACAACACCTGACATAAAATAAGTGAACGGATGATTACTTTCATCAGCGAATTCAACCTTATAAATATCTTTATCTCCAAAACCTTCCGGTCTCACAGCAGAGATATATGCAGTTTTTCCATCGCCTGTGAATGAAATAAAAGTATTGTCATCCATATCATTCAATGGATAGCCAATGTTCTTTGCTTCTCCCCAGCTATTGGTACTTTCATTCCAGTCGGAACGGAAAATATCAAAACCACCCATGCTGCTCCAGCCTTTTGAAGCAAAGTACAGTGATTTACCATCGTATGTCAGGTAAGGGTAGTCTTCCGCATATTTTGTATTGATCGTGTTGCCCAGATTCACTGCCGGAGTCCATTCACCATTCTTTTCCTTTTTGATCATATACAGATCCGTTTCTCCCATACTTCCTTTTACATCGGAAGAAAAGATCATCGTGGAACCATCGAGAGAAAGAGTAACTCCGCCTTCAAGCGATTTTGAATTCAGGTTCGTAGGCATCATTGCAGGACGTTGCCACATTTTTCCTTTAAGCATTGAGGCGCCTACATCACCATAAAATTCTGCATTGTCAAAATAAATGAAAACAAGATCACCGGTTGCAGAAAGTCCAACCGCTTCTTCATCCCATTCTGTATTCACCATTCCACCGGCACCTTTTGCTTTTGACCAGATCGTATCTTTCCAGATCGAAGAATAGATATCGGCTGTGTAAATTCCCAGATCAGCAATGAATCCACCAATGTTCCCTTTTCTTCGTGACGTAAAGACAAGTTGCTTGCCATCTGCAGAAATGAACGGATTGTATTCTTCGTAAATGGTATTAATTGTCTTTCCCAGATTAGTAAAGGTCACATTTACCGGGGATGCTATCAGAAATTTACCGTTTCCACACATTTCAATCAGACGTTCTGCGGGAATAAATTCTTTCGATAATTTTTGCTTAGAATCACGGAAATCGGTGAATGCTTTTATAGCGTCATCAAATTTTTCATTATACATATACGCCAGTCCTAACTGATACGACCATTCTTTTTTTGCAGATGGAGAACTACATGCTAATTCCATATATGGAAGCGCAGCTTTTTTATTTGCTGAAGTTTCCAGATAACAATAACCAAGTTTGTAATTGTAATCTACATTTTTCGGATCAGCCTTTACAAGATCTTTGTAAGACAAAAGGGCACCGGAATAATCACCGGTTGCAAACATCGTTGCTGCGTCTTTTTTCACCAGTTTTGCTTCATCCATTGTCAGTACATGCGTTTTGGCCCTCTGACATTTTCCAATTGCAGGAAGTAAAGAAAAACATAAAATGAGCAGCAATGATCTAAGACCGGTTGTATTCATAATAAGTGATAAGCCTTTTTTGGAATAGAATTAAATTGTTCTGTTAACATCAAATTGTTCAAGATAGTCTGCAATACGACGGATGAAACTTCCACCCAGTGAACCGTCAACTACCCGATGATCATAGGAAAGTGAAAGGAACATCATGTGACGGATACCGATCGTATCGCCTTCCGGAGTTTCAATGACAGCAGGCTTTTTACGGATCGCACCAACTGCCAGAATCGCTACCTGCGGCTGATTGATGATCGGAGTACCCATTACATTTCCAAATGAACCTACGTTAGTGATCGTAAAAGTTCCATCCTGAATTTCATCAGGCTTGAGTTTATTGTTTCTTGCACGGTTGGCAAGATCGTTAACACTTTTCGTAATACCAATCAGATTCAGATGATCGGCATTCTTGATTACAGGTACGATTAGGTTTCCTGATGGCAATGCTGTTGCCATTCCGATATTGATGTATTTTTTTACAATGATCTTAGTTCCATCTACTGAAACATTGATCATTGGAAAATCACGGATCGCTCGGGCCACTGCTTCTATAAAGAGTGGAGTAAAGGTGATCTTTTCATTTTCGCGTTTCTCAAAAGTCTTTTTCACTTTATCTCTCCACTTCACCATATTCGTGACATCTGCTTCAACATAAGAAGTGACATGTGGTGAAGTTTGCTTTGACATGACCATATGATCAGCAATCAACTTACGCATCCGGTCCATTTCAATGATCTCAACATTTCCGGAAACGGAAACAGCGGGAGCAGTGTAAGCTGGTTTATCTTTTGCAGGAGCTTGTATGACCGGCTGTTGTGAAACAGGGGCTGCAACAGCTGGCTGATTACCTCGTGTGGTCAGATGTTGTAAAAGATCCTGTTTGGTGAGTCTGTTATTTGCGCCACTACCTTTGATGTTTTCCAGTTCATTCATTGGAACACCTTCCTGCTTGGCGATGTTTCTGACCAAAGGAGAGTAGAATCTTCCGCTTGCAGAATTCTTTTCAATCACTACTTCGGTATTGCGATGAGAACTGCCATTGGAACCGGAAGTATTTTCAATCTTAGCAGCCTGAGGCGCAGCCACAGGTGTTTGAGTTTGTGCAGGTGCAGCAACTGGCGCAGCTTTTTCACCCGACTCATTGATCTCTGCGATCACTTCCCCAACTTTTACAACCTGTCCTTCTTCAAACATTCGCTTGCCCATAATTCCTGCTGCCGGTGATGGAACTTCTGAATCAACTTTATCTGTAGCAATCTCTAAAATAGGCTCATCAGCCTCTATCGGATCACCTTCTTTTTTTAACCACTTTAAAATTGTTGCCTCAGCAACGCTTTCGCCCATTTTGGGCATGATCAGTTGGACCATGGAATTTGATTGTATTTGATTTCGTTAAATAGTTGTCCTTCTACCGGACTGTACAAATTTAGAAAATATCAGCCTCCTCAGACTGCTTTTCTTCCTAAATTTCTCCACCCTTTGCGAATGATCTGAAGATCGGTGTAAACTCTGTAATCTTTTGCATATAAAGAGTTTAGCCTGTTGGTGGTCAATTGATCCTTTGGGATGTTGTTCAATGCATCAATAGGTGTTAAAATTCCGGGTCTGATTCGCGGCAACAAATTATCTGAACGTTCTATTTTTGAATATCCGACCCAGGAAATTTTTCCACTGAGTACTCTGAAAATATTAGCCATAAATCCTGCCGGATTTTTCTGGAGAAACAACATTACAGGAGAAAGTACAAATAAGAAAATTGCAAAAAGCAGGTCGATAAATCGTTTATTCCGTTTGTTGACACTCTTGTTTATATTATTAATGTCAATTACATAAAGTTCACCGGGATCTTCCACGGAATTACTTCCAATAATAAATAAACTTTCAGGTGGAGCAATCTTGAATTCAAGTTCAGGTTTTTTTACCTGTGACATCACTTCTATGATCTGTTGGGATGAAATATCTTTCCCACAGAAAATTATTTCGTCAACCTGATAGACTTCTGTAATTTCTGCAAGTCTGTTGAAATTCCCCAGAAAATATTTTTCATATTCACTGGCAATAGAATTTTTATGGCCATCAACTTCCGGTTGAACGAAACCTATGAAATTATGTGATGTATCTGATAATTTTAATAATGTCAGTACCCGGTGACTTTCTTCTTCAAGACCAACTATGATCAATCGTTTTCTGTAATCACCTGTGAGATTGAAGTCACGGCGACGGATCACATTCATCAGGAATCTGAATGCAACTATACTTAGTGTTGCCCACACAGCTCCAAGTAAGATCAAGGCTCTTGAGAATCGATAACTTTCAGGAAGTAGGGCATAGACGACAAGTATGAGAAGAGTGCCTATGAATATTCCGCGTACAATACGACTGAGTTTGATCGGCTGATCGTATCCGCCACTGAAGAAAATGGAAGTGACCCAGATCAAACCGTATGCTGGAACAGCAAACCGCATGAATTCATCCGGATACCGGATCATGAAATTTGTTCCCCAGTAGTTTTTCAAAAGAAATATTCCGATGATGACCAGTGAAAGATCACAGATCGGCAGGAAGAAATTGTCAATGAATCGCGATACAATTGCAGCACCTGCTCTCAGATAAATTGCAATCTTTATAAAAAATGAAAAGAGTGATGCATTTGATCTGGAAAAATGCTTTTTAGCAAAAATGATCATTGCATTATAAAAAACGAAAACATAATTCACACTGCTTCGTTTTGTACTTTCTCCTTTATAATGAATTATCCGTGTTTCAGGAAAATAATAATTTTTATAACCTGCTTTGATGATACGGTAGGAGAGATCGATATCCTCGCCATACATAAAGAAATCCTCATCTAGCAAACCGATCTCATCCAGAACTTTTTTGCGCATGAGCATAAAAGCACCTGCCAGAATTTCTATCGGATGAGTTTTATTTTCGTCCAGGAAACCCAGATGATATCGTCCGAAAGTTTTTGATTTTGGAAAAAGTTTTGACAGACCGAAGATCTTGTAAAATGCAACATCATATGTCGGCAAACCTCTTTTTGATTCAGGAAGGAATTTTCCACTACCATCGATCATCTTTACTCCAAGTCCACCGGCATCGGCATGTTCGTCCATAAACCGGACAACTTTCTCAAAGGTATCTTCTTCGACAACAGTATCCGGATTCAAGAGAAGGACATACTTACCTTTGGATTCACGGATTGCCTGATTATTTGCCTTTGAAAATCCGCGGTTATCCTTATTGGCGATCAGTTTTATGGATGGAAATTTCTTCTGTACCATCTCAACACTGCCGTCAACAGAATTATTATCGACCACCCAGATCTCAGTCTCTACTTTTTGTGCAGCCTTCAGCGAGGAATGCAGGCATTGCTCAAGAAAGTACTTTACATTATAATTAACTATGACTACTGATAACTTCACAAGTGGATTTTGAAGGTTCAAACTTAAAAAAACAATTGAACTAAAAACGGTCTTCCTGAATTATTTCATCAACGAATTCTCATACGGCACCCTTTGCAATATGGATCTTCCCAGTGTTACCTCATCAGCAAATTCAAGGTCACCGCCAACGGAGATACCTCTGGCAATTGTCGAAAACTTGAGCTCCGGTCGTTCAATCTGACCGATCTTCTTGAATATGAAAAATGATGTAGTATCACCTTCCATGGTAGCCGGCAAAGCTATGATAACCTCTGTAATGAAATTGCTTTTTATTCGCTCTAATAATGTCGGAATATTCAGATCATTCGGCCCGATCCCATCCATCGGGGAAATAATTCCGCCTAAAATATGATAATGACCTTTGTACTGCTGTGTATTTTCAATTGCAATTACATCGCGGATGTCTTCCACAATACAGAGAAATTGTTTATCCCTTTTCGGATCTGAACAAATATCACATACTTCTTTTTCAGAGATATTATGACAAATTGAACAATATTTTACTTCATGATGTAACCGAACCAGCGCTTCCCCCAAGCGTGCTGAGTCTTCCTTGGAAGCCTTTAACAAATGCAAAACCAATCGAAGTGCTGTCCGCTTACCAATTCCCGGTAGCCGGCTTAATTCAGAAACGGTTTCTTCTAAAATTCGTGATGAAAAAGTACTCAATGTATTGTTGATAATTTGGAAAGGACGACCTGCCCATTCGACTGCTAAATTACTTACTTCGGAGCTTATTGGCAAGTATTATTAAATGCTGATAACTAATCTAATGGTGAGTCTTAACATCACTAAGTTTTATCAAATTACTCCTCTAATTCATTCCTAATATAACATTAATGTCACCAGCACTCATTTTAAGTTGTGTAATAGCCTATTCGGCTTTGCTTTTTTATGTCGTATGGAAGTCGAGCAGGAACGCTGATAATGAATCCTACTTCATAGGAAATAAGTCGTCCAAATGGTACCTCGTTGCTTATGGTATGATAGGTGCTTCACTTTCAGGAGTAACTTTTATGTCTGTTCCGGGATTGGTTGGCTCGACAAGTTTCTCATATATGGTACTGGTCTTTGGATATTTCTTCGGGTATGCAATAATCGCCCTGGTGCTTTTGCCGCTTTATTACAAAATGAATCTCACGTCAATTTATACTTATCTGGAGCGCAGATTTGGTTTCTGGAGCTACAAGACAGGAGCATTTTTCTTTATCGTATCAAGAACTATCGGTGCTGCGTTCAGATTGTATATCGTTGTAAACGTACTTCAGTTGTTCATATTTGATGCATGGGGGGTCCCTTTCTGGGTAACGGTTCTTGCTTTTATTCTACTTATCCTGCTGTACACTTACGAAGGTGGTGTGAAGACGATCGTACTCACAGATACACTGCAAACAACTTTTATGTTATTGGCGATTGTGATCTCTGTCTTCTATATCTCGAACGAACTGGATATGGGAATCTTTGACCTGTTCAGCGCAATTCATGAGAAAGGTTATGATAAAATGTTCAATATGGACTGGCATTCGAAATCTTATTTCCTCAAACAGTTTTTGGGCGGAATGTTCATTGCTGTTGCCATGACCGGTCTGGATCAGGAAATGATGCAGAAAAATATCAGTGTAAGGACACTCGGTGATTCGCAGAAAAACATTTTTTCCTTCAGTATCGTCTTAGTCTTCATCAATCTGTTGTTCTTGTGTCTTGGAGCATTGCTGTTTTTATATTCTACAGCAAAAGGTATTCCGCTTCCGGAAAAGTCTGATGATTTGTTCCCGATCATTGCATTGAATCATCTCGGCGGATTGGTCGGAATTGTCTTTATCATTGGACTGATCTCCGCAGCTTATCCAAGTGCCGATGGTGCACTGACAGCTCTCACATCATCTTTCTGTATTGACTTCCTTAACTTTAAAAAATCAGTATGGACTGAAGAACACAAAAAGAAGATCCGGTACATC
>JBMQEM010000168.1:0-3870 GCA_049363815.1 Bacteroidota bacterium | reverse complement strand
GGATGAATAAGACCTTGCTGTTGGATGAATTGATTTTGACAATCGATTCTCAGTAAAATTTGCATCATAGCCCAGACCAAAATCAAGATCATACAACAGATAACGGAATTTTCCGCTGTCTTTTTTCGGACGCCACATTTTAATATTGTTCGTCCAGTCACCGATCCAGTCACCGTTGTTAAAATACGTTTCACATGTCCAGTAGTCCATGACATTTTTCAGATCCCATGTAGAGTCCATGAACTGATAAAATTGCTGGCTCGAAGAATCCTGCGTCGTTACAAAGTTCAGTGTGTTCCAGAAAACTTCATCCGATCCTTCCTTAACTTCTACAGTACTTCCAAATTCCTTAAGGTAATCGATCTCATCTCTTTTATAGCCAAAATTATTATCTATCCAGTGATGATCGTGATTTTCATGAATTGTGTAAACACCCCAGAAGTCACCATTGAGAAATAATACTGCCGGTTCAGCAGCAATATATCCCGCATGAGTTGGCTTCATGACACGTTCCATGAATGCATCACGAAAGTGAACGATGTTATAATCAGTTCCTGAGTTACGCAGTACTATATTATCAGTTTCTCCAATCTGAGGTTTATCAGTGAACAATGGATAATGAATTTCACCTTGTCCTAATCGATCGCTCAATTTGATCTCAAAACTTTTCTGAGGCTGAGCTCTTGAGTAATTTCCATAAATAGAAATGGAGGCATCGAAATTAAAGATGCGGCTTTTATCACGGTCAAAAAATTCTATTGATGCATTCTTTTCCCTGTCAAGCCAGAAGTTGGCGCCGAAGTATGGAAAATTTGGTTGCGCATTCGGACCAAAAGAATAAATACCATTGTTCTCATCCCAGAGATTCAGTGAATCAGTGTTTATTGCAAAAACCGGAAGAGTTATTTCTTCGTCAATGAAGTAAGTGTTAGTAACAGTTGACGAAGGAAGCTTTCCATTTGAAAATGCTTTTGCCCTGACGACCTTTGATTTGTTTACCAGAATTGGAAAAAGATAAGGTGTAGAAGTCGCAGTTGGTTCATCGCCATTCAACGTGTAACGCACCAATCCTGTTTGTGGATTTGTCAGGGTAAGCCAGCGGGAACTTGCGTAGAATCCGGCGGCAAGCGAAAACACCGGCGGCAATGCATAAGATGTGAAGCAAACTGCATTGTTGTTGGTTGATCCCGGTGAAGGTGTATTGACAAAACACCAGTTAGTGGTTCCATCAGGAATTCTGGCATTGGAATGATCCGATTGCATGGGAACAAAAGTTCTGCTGTCGATGATCGCAGAAGCTGCATTTGCAAGATAAACGGTCTCCCCGTTTCTGCTTAATTTAAAATTTGCATTAAAATATTCTTTCGGAGGATTGTTGAAGAAAAATGGAGTCGGACCATAAATTGTTCCCGGATTCTGAATTCCGAATGAAAGGTAAACTCTTGCAGTAAGGTCGCCTGAATTTGCCGGTTGATTATGTACTTCAATGGCGAGAACATTTGAACCTTGTACAAGTGCGCTTTTAAAGAGAGCGTGATCAATAAAAAAAGAATCCGGATCTTCACCCTGATACATTTTAGCTTCATGACTGAGAATGGCAAGTTCATTGTATGCCGGACGCACACCTTGAATACCGATATTGGCGCGTGCAATTTCCACTCCGTTCAGGTAAGCAACAAAACCATCATCATAATCTATATTCAAAATAGCGTTAACGATCTGTGCAGTATCTGCAACATTGAAAGTCTTTCTCATCAACACAGCTCTGCATTGTGAAATAGTTGTCTGATCGTCGCCATCACCAAAGCCTATTCCACCGGCACCTGAAGACCATGCAGCATCATTGAAAGAACGATTGCGCCAGTTGGTATCGGGAGTTGGATTGGATGAATAATATTTCCAGATGTCTGATGCATTGACGGGAGTTTCCCAGTGATCAGCTATATCGGTTTTGTTTTCATCGGAAGCGAAGATGAGGAGATGCGAATCCGGTTGAAGAATATAGGCTGGAAATGTAAACAGACCGAGGTTTGTATTGTCATCGGAAAGATGATAGCCGGAAAGGTTAACAGGACTTCCGCCGGAATTGTAGATCTCTACCCAATCGTCATAATTATCCAAACCATTTTGGATGGTAGAAGTATTTGAAGCAGAGATTTCGTTGATTACTACCTGTGCATTTGCTGAAAATGTTATCACCTGACAAAAAACGATCAGAAGAATCACAAAAAAAGAAAGAGCAGGTGGTCGATTGGTTAAAATAACCTTAGGGTGAAATTTTTTCATTCAGAATCCGGGAGATATTTATAAAGTGAATTTACGGAAATTTAAAGATAATTTGTTTATAATTTAACCTATTCCGTTACATTTTTGGCGAATAAACAATATTAATAACTGTATTTCAGGAAAGTGTCACAAATGTACGGATATTGAATCGTTTATAAATCTCTATGCCATCCAAAAATTCATCCGGATTAACAATTGCACGATGAATTTTCATTTAACACTCTGAAAATTTGCCTAAGTTTGAATTCAAATTGAATAAACAACTGTTATGGAATCTTCTCGTCGCGATTTTTTAAAGAAAGGCTCACTGTTAGCAGTAGCCGGAATAGGATCACAATTCTTAGGGTCATCAATTGTAAAAGCGGCAAGTTCGTTTTCTGAAGATGAAAAGTACTCAACTTTTACCCTTGCTCCACTACCATATTCGTATGATGCATTAGAGCCGCATATCGATAAGCAGACAATGGAGATCCATTACACCAAGCATCATCAGGCTTATGTAAACAATCTGAATGCTGCCTTGAAAGCGGAAAAAGTTGAATCTACGCTTGAAAACTTATTGAAAAACACATCAAAGTATAGTATGGCAATCCGTAACAATGCCGGTGGACACTGGAACCATACTTTTTTCTGGGATACAATTTCTCCTTCCGCTGGAGGTAGTCCGAAGAACGTAGAATTCTCCTCTGCCATTTCCTCAGCTTTCGGTTCATTCGATGATTTTGTAGCGCGCTTTGAGGAAGTTGCTGCGAAACGTTTTGGTTCCGGTTGGGCATGGTTGATAAGGACAGCGGATAGAAAACTTGTCATCACCTCCACACCCAATCAGGACAATCCATTGATGGATGTAGCCACAGAAAAAGGAACTCCTATCCTTGGGCTTGACATCTGGGAGCATGCGTATTACCTTAAGTATCAAAACCGTAGGGCAGATTATGTAAAAGCCTGGTGGAATCTGGTGAATTGGGAAAAAGCGACGCAGCGGTATCTTGGAATCTAATTGTTAATGAATAACGAATAGTGAATAACGAATAATATTGAAGCTTCGATCGGATATATAGCGTTGTTTTTCAGTAACTTTCAGCATATGAATTCCTTAATGAAATACTTTTTAGGTTCAAGTTAAGGTGCATTTGAATTTCTGAGAGTGGTAATTCTCAGTCAAATAAAAAATTTATTGAGCTATTGCTTTTTATTCCTTGATTGTTACCTTTGCCCTCCCTAATAAAAAACCTTCTTTCTGTGTGTTCTAGTTCGCCTCGGCGGATAGCTTAAGCAGGAAAGAATGGTCTTCTCACTGAGAAAACAGTGCGAAGGTACATTCTTCCTTAGCTCAGCTGGTTAGAGCATCTGACTGTTAATCAGAGGGTCCCTGGTTCGAGCCCAGGAGGGAGAGCGTTAACAACTGAAGCCATCACATGAAAATGTGGTGGCTTTCTTAGTTTTTAGTGTCGTAGCCCCCCTGACACTCCTCCCCTTCAACTGATACTGAAACTGCTCATGGCCCTTTAACAAAAAAAATTTCCAGATCCATCTGCAGTTTCAGGCACAGTCGTAGTTTCAGTCGCCTAGCCCCCTGACACT
>JBMQEM010000167.1:0-3886 GCA_049363815.1 Bacteroidota bacterium | reverse complement strand
GCTTTGTGAATTCAAATAAATGATCCTTGTGGAGACTTTTATTGAAATCGAATGCGGGTATGTTTTTCTTTGAAATCGACATATTTTCAAAGATATTAATTCATTCCTTTGAATTAAATTTTTCATTGCTAAATTTATCGTTCAATTGATACGGAAATGAAAACAATACTCCTTATTTTAACATTTATCCTCCTTCCTTTTTTAGGAATTTGCCAAGGTACATGGACCCAGGAATTAAGTTTTCCCGATTCCGGAAGAAGTATGGCTCTTACAACTACTGTTGGCGATACCGGTTTTATGTTCATGGGATACAAAGGCGGTTCCTTTTCCTATGCATCCTGGTTGTATGATCATTCAGCAAATTCGTGGACACAAAAAGCTCCGTTTCCCGGGACATGGCGAACCGGTGCCTTTGTCTTTGCATTGAATGGAAATATATTTATCGGTTGTGGAACCGATTTTAATGGAAGTAATTGCAAGAATGATGTCTGGAAATATAGTATTGCAAATGATACATGGACTTTAAGTACCCCATATCCGGCGGATAATAGAGAAGGTTTCGCATATTACACCTATAACAATAAAGGATATGTTGTTTTCGGAAGAAGTAATTGTTCGATTTCTCCTTCAAGTAATTTTTATGAATTCGATCCTGTTGGAGAAACATGGACTGCATTAACACCATATCTTTCCGGAGGTGGAACAAGCATAGCTGCAGTTTATGACAATAAAGTTTTTTTCCGGAATGGTGGAACCCGTTTTGTTCTTGTTTATGATTTGATCACCAATCAATGGGATGATGCCTATCCAAATGTTCCGAATTACCCGGGGAACAATACCACTGAAAATCTTTTTGTCTCCGGAAATAACCTCTTTGAATATACTTACGGTTTCATGATCTATTACCATCCTGCTTCCCGGACATGGTTAAATTATTCAAGTTCTTATAATGGCGCTCCTCACGAAGATGCATCGATCATGGTGTTTGGCGATACAGTTAAATTTCTCTGCGGAAAAATTCCATCTACAAATAATCACACAAATGATATCTGGAATTTTTATACTGGGTGTACGTCAACGATAAATGCAGAAGTTACATCAGTAGATTCAACATACTTCGGTGCAACTACTGAACTTCAAAACACATCAGTCGTAACTCCTGCAAACTTTGCTTATGCATATCACTGGCAAGTTGACACATTAGTTGCAGGATGGCTTTCGGGCGACACTTCTTTTATTCCTAACCGATTCGGCAATGTAGACATTCAATTGATTGCTGATAATGGTGCTTGTGCCGATACATTTACAAAAACGATCTATGTCAATCCGGGAATGTGGTCGCCTAAAACTATTCTTCCCACTGAAGTAAGTGCGCGTTCGGAAGCCATCGTTTTCCCTATAGGAAATTTTGCATACATGGGATTCGGTCGCGATTTTGAATTGAATGCACTTAAGGACTTTTACAAGTACGATCCTGCGACTCAACGGATCACTAAATTAAATGACTTTCCGGACAGCGCCATGAGCTTTGTCAGCACAATAACATATAATGGAAAGGGTTACCTGTTAGGCGGCAGTACAGGAAATTTTCCGTACAAGTCAAATAAATTTTATGAGTATGATCCAATAGCCGATACGTGGACACAGCTACCGGATTTCCCGGGACCATCTCGCGCATCCGCATTGACTTTTATAATAAACAACGAACTTTATTTATGCCTTGGCACCACAACTGAAATATATAAATATAATTTTTCCTCTTCTTCCTGGACGCAATTATCCTCTCACCCGCAACTTAGTGATGCAAATCATGCCTTCACATATAATGGTAAAGGACTGATCATGGTCAATGGAAATTCAGCAACACAATTGTGGCAATATGATCCGGGTGCAGATTCATGGTCGCTTCTTGCAACAAACTTTCTACCTGAAAACCTCTCCGGCGTTTCTGCTACTTTGGTCGGAAATAAAATCTGGATCGGATATGGAAAATCCAGTGGCACTTCAATTCTCTCTTACCGTAATTCAACAGTCTTCTATGATCTGATCACGGGACAAGCTACACATGGACCTTCAAGCTTTGCAAGTGCTAATTCTATTCCTCAAAGAATTCAAGCAACTTTTTTTCAACTGAATGGATATACATATAGCTGTTTCGGAAAAAATAATTCCGGATGCGATCGTAGCATATCCAGATTTGAACCGGGCGCCTGTGTTAATATTCCGATGTTTTATCCTTATGATAAAGATGAAGCCGGAATTGGTATACCAATTCGTGTGGTCAATCCTTCCAATTTATATTTGCCACCACTTCAATCATCGTTTCAACTTCTGACAGATGGTATTCAGACAGCTTCAGGAATTACTCAATTTGATTATTACATGGACTTCAGAATTTGTGGCGAACACAAAATACAATGGGTAATGAATGATGTTGCCTGCACTGATACATTTACTTTCTATCCAACTGCACATCCCGTGTACAATATTATTTCAGTGGCTGATATGCCATTGGGCGTTCTTAATTTCAGACATACTATGAATTCATTTAGTATAAATGGGAAAGGTTATATGGGTATGGGAAATAAGTATGTTGAAATTTTATCTGAAGCTTATAAAGATTGGTATGAATACAGTCCTGCTACAAATTCCTGGGCAGTTAAAAGCAGTCTGCCTGCAGCTGCATCTAATACTACAGGTTCTGCTTGCTTTACTGATGGCACCAACGGATACATTACCTCAGGAACAGACGGTTGTTTCGTAAATCAATCGTGTTATCTTAATGACACATGGATGTATGATCCGATAATTGATACATGGACAGCAAAAGCTGACTGGCCGGTTGTCGGAAGATATACAGCAAGAGCAACTGCTTTAGGAGATACTGCTTTTGCAGGATTGGGTTATTATACTTTTTCAGGAGCAGGAAATATATACAAATATAGTTTCAGCGCTGACACATGGACCAATGCAAACTGGCCTTATGGTGTTGGCTATGTTCCGCCAATGTTTACATATAACAATGAATTCTACGCCGGCTATCCTCCGATTTCCGGTTCAGGCAATGACTGGGGACTTTACAAATACAGTCCGTCGAATGGAACATGGTCACAAAAAGTTTTAAAGTACGGGGAGCCATCAAGAGCATATTTGAATACAGTTAAAGGGAATGAAGTTTACCTATTCGAATATGATTATGTGTATAAAATCGATCTTATAAAAATGAAGATGATCCCTATTCAGCCGATCTATATTCCCGGTGATACTTCTAATGAATTCAGCGCAGGGTTTGCTATTGGCGATCAGGTTTATTTCAGTTTGCTGAATCTGGATTACGGCGCACGGCGAGGGAATCATTTTTATCAATACGATCTTGCAGCTCCTGTTTGTAATCTGGATTCATTGATTCTTGGTACTCCAAATTCTGTTCTGAAGAATACTGTTCTGCTAAATGTTTCACCGAATCCGGCAACAGATAAAATAAATTTAGAGATTGCAGATCCACACAGGCATGTTGACTTTATTCAAATCGCTGATGTGACCGGTAAAATTCTCATGAGTTCTGCTTACAATTTATTTGATCCGGTAACAGATGTCAGAAAACTTTCACCTGGCACATATATTGTTTCACTAAAAAATGAAACGGGAACAATTCTTACTTCAAAGAAATTTATCATCAACAGATGATTACAAAAAATGAATTCAAATCAAATCGATCTGTTCAGGGATTCTGAAAGTAATTTATTGCCAAAAGACGGGACAGTAAACTATTTCGGCAAGATATTTTCAATGGAAAGATCTGACTATTATCTTGAAAAATTGCTGAATAACATTGAGTGGAAAAACGACGAAGCCGTAATGTTCGGAAAACTCATTGTCACCAAAC
>JBMQEM010000166.1:0-15979 GCA_049363815.1 Bacteroidota bacterium | reverse complement strand
GCAAAAAGTTGCATCAGAGCCTGGAGTATTTTTTCACTCATAGGTAGTCAAATATAATAAAAGCTTTCTTCATAAGTCAAAAATCAAAACGCAAAAGTAAAAATAGGCTGTTCTTGTAAACTGGATTTTTTTGATTACTAAAAAGTAAGCATAAAAAAAGAGGAATGTTCCCATTCCTCTCACGTTTTTTTGATTTTCGACTTACTTTATCATATCCGCACGAACAGCGCCCATTGCAGCACTCATCTTTGCAAGATTAGCTTTTGTAAGTTGATTGGGTTCTTTTACTTCGTCAAAAACAACTTTTACACCCTTTAATTGTTCAAGAAGTTGTGCCGAACTTGGATAATTTTTAAGATCTGAAAACAAGCTGATCAGATTATCAAGATATAGTTTTTGGTTATACACTCTTTCAAACAGGTCGGCATTAGAAGGACCGTATTCCATATTCTTCAATAACTCTATACTTAAGTATTGTACCTCAACAATGCTTCCGGCAAGAACATGTGAAGCAACTTCTAAACGACGATTGCTTCTCAAATAAGAATCAGTTTCTGTATAGGCTCTGTCGATGATCTTTACAAGAGAATCCCTGTTGTCGGAATTTTCGCGGAAGCTGGATGTAAATTTGTCAAAAGTTTCCTGAACTCCCAGTTTCTCAGCCATCTTCTTTGTAGTAGAGTAGTAGTCGAGCAGATCCTGATTCTGACCATAGAACGCTGTATAGGCCATATCAATACCATAGATACCATAATTTACTGCTTTTTTATAGGCAGTAGTGTAATTACTGGCCTTCGAAGACGAATTCAACAAGTCCCGGTTAAATGGTACATTGTTTTCATATATAGCATTGATCATCTCCATTGGAGATGGAAGATTTGCGATGGTATAAAAGAATTTAAATTCTAGTTTCTCTCTGGCTTTCTGTTTTGCTGTATCAACAACTGTAGTTGTATCTGCAAATTCATCAGTTGTTTGCTCAGGTTTGTTATTGCTGCATGATCCTGCAAGAATAACAATCAGTCCAAAAGCAAGTGAGTGTGTTAAGAACCTTTTCATATAAGATAGTTTGATGCAAAAGTAGAAATCATTGGTTAATTTCAAAGGAAAAACTCTTTTCCGGGACCATTATCATTTTCCGGAAAATGAACCTGAAATCACTGACAGGACTATTTGTATGTCTTGAAATGGGAATTCAGGTTACTGATTAGTGGTTTCAGGTTAAATGCGCCTGACGCCTGAAATCTATAATCGTCTACCGAGGCCGTTTTGATGGGTACTTTAACATAACAACTATGCAATACCCTGATAAAGAGCGTTTTGTGATACAAGTTTTTCGTGATAAATTGCACATGCGAGCTTAGTTCTTATTACTCAAAATCGCTCTCAAAATATATGGTCCGAAGCAATCCCAAGTCAGAAAAAAAGGAAATCAGAAAGCAACATAATAAGCACATATTAGGTGTAGCCGGATTGGTTGTGATTATGATCCTGACCTATTTTGTCTATCAAAATGTCACGGGGTTTGATTCCACCAACTGGGATGATAAAGCCTACATCAGTGAAACACCTTTGATCCGGGATATCAATTCGGAAAAACTGAAAGAGATCTTTACTAGCAAATTCATGTTAAGCTATAATCCTGTGGTCCTGCTGACATTTGCTTTTGATTTTGAAATGGCAAAAATGAAACCGGGTTGGTGTCATGGCGTAAATTTGTTCTTTCATCTTTCAAATGTATTGTTGCTTTTCTTTTGTTTGAGACAACTCCGTTACAAGGAATTTTCGGCACTGATCATTGCATTTCTTTTTGCAATTCATCCGTTGGCAACAGAAGCAGTGGTCTGGATAGCAGGAAGGAAAGATGTAGTGTATTTGTTTTTCTTTTTATTTTCATGGTTAAGTTATCTGAAATACTATCATTCAGAAAAGAGACTCTATCTTATCATTAGTATTTTCTTCGGTGCAATATCATTGCTTTCAAAAGTTCAGGCAATAACCTTACCTTTTGTTTTGATCATTTCCGATCTGATGCTTGATAAGAAATTTGAATTGAAAAGACTGGTCAATAAAATTCCTTTTTTGATATTGGCATTTCTTACTGCTCTCTATGCAATTTCAGGAGAAGGCGAACTGGTTGCCGATAAATTTTCTGCTCCGCTTTCATTTATCGACAAACTGATCTACTCAGCAATTGCATTCGGTTTATACGTTTACAAGATCCTGTTCCCATTCAATCAGATCGCTATTCACAGGTTTCCTGAAAGCGGTAGCCCTGAATATATGTTCGGAATTATTTCCGGAATACTTGCGTTGGTAGTTATTGCAGGAGGAACTTTTTTGGCATACAAAAAAAATCCAAGGCTTGCCGGAGGTCTTTTATTTTTTATGGTTTGCATTTTTCCTGTCCTGCACATAGTAGCAGTTAATTCTGCATTGATCTATGAACGATTTACATATCTGGCAGCAGTAGGAATTTTTATGGCAATATTTTCAATTGCAGAAAAAAAACCTGCTATTGAATCCGGGATCGCTTACGTAATGATAGTATTCGGCATAATGTTTACCGGACTTACTTACGCACGGATTCCGGTCTGGAAAAACAGTCTATCCCTCTGGGATGATATAATTGAAAAAGATCCAGGAGTTCCGACTTCATTTATGAACCGTGGTGAGTATTACGAAGCAAAAGGAGAAATTGATAAGGCGTTCTCAGATTTCACTGAAGTGATAAAACTTGCCCCTAAAAGGCCTGATGGATATCACAACCGTGCAGTGATCTATTTTAAAAAGAATGACATTGCAAATGCCTTGACTGATAATGCAAATGCACTTCTGTATGCTCCTGAAAATTCTGATATTCTGGTCAATCGTGGTGACCTTTATTTCAATCTGAATAAAAATGATTCAGCAATTTTATTTTATAAAAAAGCAATTGAAATTAAACCTGATCATGCTAAAGCATACTACGATTGCGGATCAGCCTATTTTAAACTTGCTGATTATAACAATGCAGTTAAGTATTACAAAAAAGCAATTGAGATCATTCCTGATTTCCATGATGCATTTGTGTACATGGCTCTTTCCTATGCCAGTCTGGATTCAATCATTGAAGCAAAGTTTGCCCTTTCAAAAGCAGACAAACTTGTTTCAAATTCTGCCGGCCGGTCTATGGTAAGTACGCAACTGGTCAAACTTGGAAATGATGCTTTCGCAAAAAATCGCGTTGAAGAATCAGCCCGGTTTTATACTACTGCAATTGAAATTGACCCTTCCAATCCTGAAGCGTATTATAACCTGGGAGGAATTTATTTCTACAGAAAAAATATCCAACAGGCCCGAGAGAACTGGCAGAAAGCATTGAGTCTCAAACCGGATTATTCTGATGCCCGGCTCTGGCTGGAGAGAATAGGTGGGGCTCGCTAGGAATTTCCTTATTTGCTCACTTTAACCATCCCTGAAATTCCCTACATTTGTACTATGCATCGTCCAAGTTTTGATGAGATCTATATGGAGCTGGCCCAGAATCTGGCCCATAAATCACATTGTGTAAAGATCAAGGTAGGTTCTGTCTTGACAAAAGATACAAGAATCGTTTCTTTAGGTTACAATGGTCCGCCTGCCGGAACACATAACTGCGATGAAGAATGGCCTCAGGTTGGTTGTCCGCGTGACAGTAAAGGCAGTTGTTCCCTTGCACTTCATGCAGAGCAGAACGCAATTCTTTATGCTTCTAAAAACGGTGTTCCCATTGAAGGATGTACCATTTATGTGACACTTTCACCGTGCCTTCCGTGTGCCCGGATCATATTTACAATGGGGATCAAAAAAGTGATCTACCTGAACAGTTACGCAGAGTACAAAGGAATCGGAATTGATGAAGGTGTAGAGTTTTTGAAACAGTTCGGAGTTCAGGTCGAAAGATATCACACGAAGGAACAACTTTCAGTTGATCTGTAATTTTGCTCTGATTTAACATCAAAAACCGAGAATTTCAGGGATGTTATAATGGTGTTAAATCTCCCTTTTTCAAAACATTTTCTGAAAAATTCAGTTTAAGTACAGTGATACCGGTGTAATCCGGTCATTAAAATAAAATAATCAAGTGAACAAATTAAAAATCTGGTTGCCACTAATCTTCGGTGGACTTATAGCTGTTGGAATTTATGTTGGGTTGAGGTTGAATCAATCGACAAAGAATGAGAACTCTTTTTTCTCCTTCAGGACCGGTCAATTCAATAAACTGAATGACGTGATCAATTACATCAATCAGGAATATGTTGACACCGTTAACCAGAAAAAACTGGTTGAAAGTACTATTGAAGAAATGCTGCATAAACTTGATCCCCATTCTGCTTACATACCTGCCGATGAACTTCAATCAACGAATGAACCGTTGGAAGGGAATTTTGATGGTATCGGTGTGGAATTTCATATTCAGGATGATACGATCATGGTCGTGACGGCAGTTTCAGGCGGACCGTCTGATGCATTAGGAATTCAGCCCGGCGACAGGATCATAAAGGTGGATGGTAAAAATGTAGCGAACATAAAAATCACCAATCAGATGGTCATGCAAAATCTTCGCGGACCAAGTGGAACGAAAGTAAAAGTGACTGTTTACAGAAAAGGAAAGCAGATCGATTATGCAATCACGCGCGGAAAAATTCCTATCTATAGCGTTGATGTATCTTATATGCTGAGTCCTGAAACAGGTTATATAAAAGTCAGTCATTTTGGCGATAAGACATATGAAGAATACATCGATGGTTTTGTTAAGCTGAAAGAAATGGGAATGAAAAATCTCGTTCTCGACTTACGTGGAAATCCGGGAGGTTACCTGAAAACTGCTATTCAGTTAGCAGATGAATTTTTACCTGAAGAAAAACTCATTGTCTATACTCAAGGTCGTTCACGACCGAAAGAATCTTACTCAGCCACTAAAAACGGTTTCTTCGAAAGTGGTGCGTTGGTCGTGTTGATCGATGAAGGTAGTGCTTCAGCAAGTGAGATCGTTTCCGGAGCATTGCAGGATTGGGACCGTGCAACGATCGTCGGTCGACGTTCTTTCGGAAAAGGATTGGTTCAGGAACAAAGTGAATTTCCTGACGGTTCTGCTATTCGTCTGACAATTGCCAGATATTACACTCCAACAGGAAGAAGCATTCAGAAACCATACGATGGTACATACGATGATTACGAAAACGAACTTGCAGTGCGTCTGAAGCACGGAGAACTTCTGAGTTCCGACAGTATCCGTTTCAGTGATTCACTGAAATTTACTACTCCGGGAGGAAGAGTCGTATATGGCGGAGGCGGAATTATGCCTGATATCTTTGTTTCACTCGATACAAGCGGTGTGTCGCAATATTATTCAGATGTTTCATCAAGAGGATTGATCTCTGAATTTGTCTATAAGTATGTAGATAACAATCGTGCTACATTAAATAAATTCAAAACATTCGAAGAATTCAATTCCGGATTCAGGATCAACGAAACGATCTTCAAGGACTTTGTTTCTTTTGCTGAAAAAAGTGGTGTGAAACCGAACGCTGATGGAATGAAAATTTCAGATGAGATCATGCGAACTCAAATGAAAGCACTCATTGCACGTCAGGTCTGGAAGAATGACGGATTTTATCCGGTGATCCAGTCACTCGATAACACTTTGAAAAAAGCACTTGAGCTGATCGATAAAAAACAAGTTGCAATTAAAGGCAGTTAGGTGCGGAATTATTTTTCCAGAGTTGTTGTAATTATTTTTTCTCAATTAATATTTGTTGGGAATATCAGTAATGCTCAGGAAAGAATTAAATTATCCGAACCCGCTGATTATGTTATTTCAGGAGCCAGCATCTCACTTTTCATCGGTGGTAATTATTTTTACCGGCATAAACCGCCACTGACAGAATCTGAAATCAATTCGCTTTCTATTTCGAATATCAATTCATTTGACAGAAGAGCTACTTCAAATTATTCTCATTCAGCTGCCAAGACCTCTGATGTTATGCTGGTTTCGTCAATAGCATTACCTGCAATTTTATTAGCTGATAATAAAGTCCGAAAGGATTTTGGTGGTGTGACAATTGTATATATACAAACAACTTTAATGGCAGGAGCAGAGATTCAGTTTGTAAAAGGTCTCATTGATAGAGCACGTCCGTTTGTATACAATCCATCTGCTCCAATGAGCGAAAAAAGAAAAGCAGATGCGAATGCATCTTTTTTCTCAGGACATACTGCAATGACAGCTTCTGCGGCAGCTTTCACAGCCACAGTCTATAGTATTTATTATCCTGAAAGTAAAGCTTTGCCGTACCTGTATATTTCTGCAGCAGCAATTCCAATTACTACAGGTTATCTCCGCTATAAAGCGGGTAAACATTTTCCCTCAGATATTGCTGCGGGGTTAATTGTTGGGATTGCAAATGGGTTTTTAATGGCTCATATGCATCGGAAATAGTTTAGGTATTAACGCTTAAAAAATTAAACACAAGATCACTAAGTTTTTATCACAAGATCACGCATGCTTCCTATTGAGGTCCACTTGTGCTCTTGTGCTGATTTTTAGTGAACTTAGTGTTTTTTTTTTTTTTTGAGCGAGATTGAACGCTATTTACCCATATCTTTGTAAAAATTTTAAACACATACAAATGGCATTCGAACTTCCAAAACTTCCTTACGCTTATAATGCGTTAGAGCCACATATCGATGCGCGTACGATGGAGATCCATCATACCAAACATCACCAGGCTTATGTTACAAATCTGAATAGTGCTATCGCAGGATCTGATGCTGAAAAGCTGAGCATTGAAGATATTTGTAAAAATATTTCCAAATATCCAATGCCGGTCAGAAACAATGGCGGCGGACACTATAATCACTCACTTTTCTGGACTGTAATGAAACAGAACGGTGGCGGTAATCCTACAGGTGCTATCGCTGCTGCAATTGATTCTGCATTCGGGTCTTTCGATGAATTCAAAACAAAATTCAATACAGCAGGAGCTACTCGTTTCGGAAGCGGATGGGCATGGTTGATCGTTGGCGCTGATAAAAAACTTGCAGTTACTTCAACACCAAATCAGGATAATCCTTTAATGGATATTTCAGAAGTAAAAGGAACTCCGGTTATGGGGTGTGATGTATGGGAACATGCGTACTACCTGAATTACCAAAACCGTCGCCCGGATTACATGTCAGCCTGGTGGAATTTGATCAATTGGGATGAGGTAAACAGAAGATTTGCTGAAGCTTCTAAATAATCATTGTGAGAAATTATTTCAAGCCCTGCTGTACAGGGCTTTTTTTTTGACTCCATTGACATAATTTAACAAATTATTAAGACAATTCCAGACGGTAGAGGCTCAATCAAGGTTTACATAGTATCATTATTTTCATATCATTGCAGAATGAAAAAGATACTTACTCTATCGCTATTGATCATAGCAGGTTTTGGTTGTAATTCAAAAAAGACAGAATCAGGCGGAGATCAGAATCAACAATTCGATCAATTCAAAAACGGCTTCGTAGAAAGAATGTGGGAAGTGTATCCTGGTTGGGCCAGCAGTCAGGGCTATCACAATTTCGATAATGTATTATTTGTACCCGATGCTGCATACGATGCAAAGCAAATTGCTTTTGCAAATGCAAACCTTGATTCTCTCAAGACTTTCGATCTGAAAAATTTGTCTGATAATAATAAGGCAGATCTTTACATGATAGAGAATCAGTTGAAATCAATTATCTGGTCAATCAATGAAATGAAATCCGGTGAATGGAATCCTGCCGGTTATAATGTTTCAGGAGAATTCGCTGAAATGATCAATAACAATTACGATTCACTCGATAACCGTTTACATAATCTGGGAATGAAACTCGTAAATGTTCCTGCATATTATGAAGCGGCAAAGAAAAATATCAAAAATCCAACAGTTGAACATACTCAACTGGCTATCGAACAAAATCTAGGTGGAATTTCTGTTTTTGAGAATGACCTTGTGAATGCACTGAAAGAATCAAAACTTCCGGTAGGAGAAAAAACAGAAATTTCTACCCGCTCGAAACTTGCAGTTGATGCGATCAAATCTTATGTGGAATTCCTGAAGACGTTAAAGAATGATAGTCCCAGAAGTTTCCGCTTAGGAAATGATCTGTACAAAAAGAAGTTTGAATTCGATATCCAGTCCGGTTATACTGCTGATGAAGTTCTTGCAAAAGCAATTGCTCACAAAACGGAGCTTCATCAGAAAATGGCTGAGATCTCTGTAAAACTTTGGCCGAAATATTTTGCCGGTAAAGAAATGCCAAAAGACAGTCTGCAGATGATCCGTCAGATGATCGACAAACTTTCTTTAATTCATGTTGAGCCGGATTCATTCCAGTCTGCAATCGAAAAACAGATCCCTGTACTTGTAGATTTCATCAAGGAAAAAAATCTCATCTATATTGATCCTTCAAAACCACTTGTAGTAAGAAAAGAACCAGATTATATGGCGGGAGTTGCCGGAGCATCCATTTCTGCACCCGGTCCGTATGATAAAACCGGAAATACGTATTACAATGTTGGAAGTTTGTCAGGTTGGGATAAAGACAGAGCTGAAAGTTACTTACGTGAATACAATCAATACATTTTACAGATCCTGAACATCCATGAAGCAATTCCCGGACATTACACGCAGCTTGTCTATGCTAATCAATCGCCAAGTCTGATCAAATCTTTGTTAGGTGCAAGTTCAATGATCGAAGGATGGGCAGTTTATACTGAGAGAATGATGCTGGAAGAAGGTTATGGAAACAACGAACCGGAAATGTGGCTGATGTATTACAAATGGAATCTGAGAAGCACCTGCAATTTCATTCTCGACAATTCGGTACACACAAAAAATATGTCGAAAGAAGAAGCACTGAATTTGTTGATGAATGAAGCATTCCAGCAAAAAACAGAAGCAGAAAACAAATGGCGTAGGGTTTCACTTACACAGGTTCAGCTTTGCTGCTACTTTACAGGTTACACAGAGATCTACGATTTCCGTGAAGAGATGAAAAAGAAACAAGGCGATCAGTTCAAATTGAAAGACTGGCATGAGAAATTCTTAAGCTATGGCAGTGCGCCGGTGAAATATATCAGGCAGTTGATGCTCGAGGAAATTAAATAGAGTTTAAGGCTTCACACACGTGAGGCCTTTTTTATGCTTCATACCTTGGTTTTTTTATGTCTGATTTTTAAAGTTGGGGCATTGTCAACTTTAAAAATCAACCATTTTTTAACTAAGCAGTTTCAGTACTTTTTATACTTGAAAAGCAACCTTTTAGCAAAGTTTTCGTTTTCTATTATCAATTCTTACAGTCGTACAATTTCAAATCGCCGATAGCGTTCCCTTATCGAACAGCTTGATCAGATGAAAGTAATTAAGATCTTATTAAAAGTCATCGCAATTGCTGTCATTGGTTTTTTCGCTTTGGCTGCTACTGTCAGTATTTTTTACAGTAAAGAGATCAAGCAACTCATCATCGGGGAACTTAATAAACACCTCGCCACAGAAATTAAAGTCAAAGAATTCAGCTTTTCTGTCATTCGCCATTTTCCTTTTGCATCCATCGATATGGATGATGTGCTGATTTATGATGTTAATGATCCTCAGAAAAAAGACACACTTATTTATGCAGACCGCCTTGCCTTACTCTTTAATGTAACCGGTATTTTTAATAAAGATGTTATAGTCAGAAAGATCATTTTTGATAAGGGAAACCTGAACATCAGAATTGATTCTGCAGGAAATGGAAATTATAAGTTCTGGAAAACAACGGAGGATACTGCAAGTAACGGTGTGATCGATCTTCAAAAGATCATTTTACAGGAAGTTGCCATTACTTATGCCGATAAGAAAAATGATCAGGATTATATTGCATTTGCAAAAAATGCACAACTATCAGGAAGGTTTTCAAATGATGAATTCACCCTTACGACAACTGCAAATCTTTTTGTAGACAAGCTATTGGTGCAGAATATAAATTATATCGACCACAAGGAAATAGTGATCTCAAGTAACTTGAAAGTAAATTCTAGATCCGGCGTCTATACTTTCGAGAGAAGTTCGATTCAAATAGCAGATGTGAAATTTGACCTGAATGGAAACATTAAAGCCCCACCGCATTCTGTCTTTGTCGATCTCGATGTAAGGTCTAATGAAGCTGATCTGGCATCTTTCATTTCCCTGCTGCCGCCGGCATATTCGTCCAGATTAAAAACATTTAAAAGTCAGGGACGTTTCGTTTTTCATTCAACGATCAAAGGTGAAGCAACAGGAGAGAAGACTCCTGATGTGAAAGTCGATTTTTCAATTGCTGATGGAAAACTCTCTCCGGAAAATAATCCGATCGAATTAACTGCCATAAATTTTTCAGGAACATACAGGAATTCGTCATCTACCGGAAAAAGTTTTTTGAATATTCCCGCTTTGTCGGCAAGCTTAAGCGGACATAAAATAAAAGCTGAGATCAGAATTGATGACCTAGAGAATGCTTTTCTTACAATTCATGCCTCTACTCAGTTAGATCTTGCACAAGTAAAACCATTTATCAATGCTGATACACTAGAGCAGCTTTCAGGTAATCTTGCAATGAATGTTTATTACAGTGGAAAGTTAAGTCAGTTGCAAAATGTTTCAAAAGATAAGTTGTATGAAGTAAAAGCATCCGGAAATGTGGATATCAGCCATGTTAATTTCAAATTGAAAAACAATCCGCTTTCATTCATGAATATGAGTGGGAATTTTGTTTTGAAGAATGAAGACGTTGCTATTGAGAACTTGTCGGGTAAAATTTCTTCTACCGATTTTAAACTTGATGGTGTTTTCAAAAATTTTATTCCTTTTATTCTGGTCAGGGATCAGCCGGGTGATTTTATTGCTGACGTTGTTTCCAATAATCTTGCAATGGATGAATTTCTGGTAAACAAATCAACCACTTCTTCGCCGGATGATACTTCATATATCATGAAGTTCAATCCCAGACTTACATGTGATCTGAATGTTTCAATCGGACATCTGCAGTTCAGAAAATTTCAGGCAACTGCCGTTCGCGGACATATTCACCTGGAGCGACAAGTGATCAGCAGCCGTGCTTTGAGGTTTAATGCAATGGATGGTGCAATACAGATGGAAGCTACTATCAATGCTTCACGCCGCGATAGTATTCAGATGAATTGCGATGCAAAATTTGCCGGACTGGATATTACCAGATTGTTTAGTGAACTTGAAAATTTTGATCAGACAACCCTGACAGATAAAAATGTGAAAGGTGTATTAAGTGCAGATGTGCAATTCTCAAGTATGTGGTCAAAGGATCTTACAATAAATCCGGCGAGGGTTATTTCAACTTGTGATATAAAAATTGATAATGGTGAGTTGAATAATTTCACACCCATTCAGGCTTTGGCGAAATATATTAAGGTGCCTGATCTGAATCGTATCAAGTTCTCAACTCTTACAAATAAGATTGCTATCAGAGACCGCAAAATTTTTATTCCGAATATGGAGATCAAATCAAGTGCTATCAATATTTCCGGAAATGGTACTCATAGTTTCGACAACATAGTAGATTATCATATTCAATTGTTGCTGTCTGATGTACTGGGTAAAAAAATGCGTTCGAGTACTTCTGAATTCGGGGAAATTGAAGATGATGGATTGGGGAGAACTATGCTGATGTTATCAATGAAAGGTCCGGTCGATAATCCGAAGTTTGCTTATGACCGGAAAGCTGCCGGACAAAAGATCAAAACCGAGATCAATAAGGAAAGTCAGAACCTGAAATCCATGTTAAAAGAGGAATTCGGATTATTTAAAAAGGACACTGTAAAGACCTCAAAACCAAAAAAGAAGGATGAAATGCAGATAGATTGGAGTTCTGATGGAGAATGATTTTTCTATTCTAAGAATTTCCCGCATCTTTGCGCCACCGGATCAGGAGAATGCTTTAGGTAAGTGCCTGAAGACTATTCAAATACCAAGTTTTACGTGAATATTTATACTCAAAAACAACGTTGGAAATTATTGCTGCTACTGGCAGCCTTAATGATCGGCACCGCTTCTCTTTGGTACACCAATCGTTTGGTCAATAAACTTGCCGTTGAAGAACGCAAGAAGATCGAGCTTTGGGCAGAAGCAACACGACGTCTTGCGGATGTGAGTGAACTGAATACTGATATTAACTTTTTATCGAATGTGATCAGTAACAACAATACCATTCCGGTCATCTGGGCTGATGATAAATTCAATCCGATCTCATCCAGGAATCTTGATTCGCTGCAATCGTTGAACGAAGAATATCTGAAAAAGCAGATTGTTGAAATGCGAGCCGGGCATGAACCTATAGAAATTCATATTGGTACAATCAAGCAATATATTCTTTACCGTGATTCAGAGTTGTTGATCCGGTTACGATACTATCCGTATTTTCAGTTAGCAGTCATTGCTTTGTTTTTATTGGTGTCTTATCTGGCCTTCAGTAATTCAAGAAAGGCAGAACAAAATCAGGTGTGGGTAGGTATGGCAAAAGAAACGGCTCATCAGTTGGGAACACCGCTTTCATCTTTAGTCGCCTGGCTTGAATTTTTGCGACTCAAAGGTATGAGCAGTGATTATACCAATGAAATTGAGAAAGACATTAACCGGTTGCAGACTATCACAGAACGTTTTTCAAAGATCGGTTCCGCTCCGTCGCTTACAAAGGTGAATATCCATGAAGTATTGAAACACTCTGTTGAGTACATACAGACACGGAGTTCCGACAAAGTGATCTTTGATCTCAAGACTCCTGCAACAGAAGTTTGGGCTCCTTTGAATGTGCCTTTGTTTGAATGGGTAATTGAAAACATTCTCAAGAATGCCATTGATGCAATGAGTGGTAATGGAAAAATTGATGTGAACATCACAAACCAGCATCAGTTTGTCTACATTGATATTTGTGATACCGGAAAAGGAATTCCGAAATCATCGTACAAAACAATTTTCAAACCCGGATTCACAACAAAGAGTAGAGGATGGGGACTTGGACTTTCTCTAAGTAAAAGGATCATCGAAGAATATCACGATGGACAAATTTTCGTAAAGAATTCCGAAATGAATAAAGGAACGACGTTCAGGATCGTATTGAAGAAATGATTTCTGATTTCTGTATGCAGATTTCGGATTGGCGTGAGTTGCTTACATTACACAATCAAACTCCACACTAGATTTTGTCCGGTATTTATCTACATATCCCTTTTTGCAAAAAAGCCTGTCATTACTGTGATTTTCATTTTTCCACTTCACGGGATTTGATGAATGATATGGTTCAATCCATTGCCCGGGAGATCACTCTTCGCAAGAATTATTTAGCAGGTGAAAAGGTCGAAACCATTTATTTTGGAGGCGGAACTCCTTCGCTATTGAGTGGAGATCAACTCAAACTTCTGTTAAATACAATAAACGAAAATTTTGTAGTTGATGCGGAGGCCGAGATCACTTTAGAATCCAATCCGGATGATCTGACACCGGAAGTTTTAAAAATACTGAGATCATCAGGAGTGAATCGCTTGAGTATTGGAATTCAATCTTTCCGGGAAAAGGACCTGTTGTTAATGAATCGTGCGCACAATGCAACTCAGGCATTGCAATGTGTTAATGATGCTCAGTCAGCAGGATTTGGAAATATTACCATCGATCTTATGTACGGTTTGCCGGAACTTTCTCCTGAAGATTGGGCTGATAATATGAAGACCGCTTTTGAATTAGGGGTGGATCATTTGTCTTGCTATTCGCTGACAGTGGAACCCAGAACTGCATTGGCTTCAATGATCAAACAAAACAAAGTTAAGGATATTGATGATGGTGCTTCTGCTCTGCATTTTGAAATGCTGATGAAAGCTGCTGCAGAAAACGGATTTGAACATTATGAGATCAGCAACTTTGCTCGCAATGGAAAATATTCAAGGCACAATACTTCTTATTGGCAGAGAAAAAAATACCTTGGTGTAGGTCCATCGGCTCATTCATACAACGGCGAAAGCCGGCAATGGAATGTTTCGAACAATCCGGTTTACATCCGGTCGCTTGCTGAAAATAAAATTCCTGCGGAGGTCGAAGAGCTTTCTGTGAAAGATAAGTTCAATGAATATATTCTGACATCATTGCGTACAAAGTGGGGTGTAGACTTGAATTTTGTAACAAGTGAATATGGAGATGAATTAACTTCAGAATTAAAACAAAAGTTTAAAATACAAGCAGCAGCCGGTTTTGTAGAGCAGAATGGAAATATTTTTACACTAAGTAATAACGGTAAATATTTTGCTGACAGGATCTCTTCTGAACTTTTTATTTAGAAGAGTGTTTGAAATTATTTCCAATAGAGGTGTGCATTTTCGATAGTTCGCGCATTATCGTAAACTTAAGTAAGAAAGAAAAGATATTTTGTTCAGTTGCTAAATCATTTAGTTGTAAAAGGGGATTTTAGAAGTAGAACTTTATTGCCGTCAACTTTAGCTGACGGAGGAAAGAGTGTAGGCAATACTGCGGCTTTAGCCACATTTTTTTCATTGATATATATTTTAGAATTAAAGTGTGTTCATGTGGCTAAAGCCAGGAAACTGTATTCTATTTTTAGTCCGTCAGCTAAAGCTGACGGCAATAAAGTTCGCCACAAATCTCTTAATTTAAAAAGCCCGGTGATCTGAAAACCCCGGGCCTTTTAATATCTATAATTTCTATTTACTAATTTCTATTTCCCAATTGCAAAAAAAAATTATTCAAATGCATTAAACCCCGTAACATCCATTCCCGTAATCAACAAGTGAATATCATGTGTTCCTTCATAGGTAATTACTGATTCAAGATTCATCATATGACGCATGATCGGATATTCGCCTGTAATTCCCATTCCGCCGTGAATCTGTCTTGCTTCTCTTGCGATCTGCAAAGCCATGTTCACGTTATTCCTTTTCGCCATTGAGATCTGTGCCGGAGTTGCACGGTTTTCATTTTTCAGAACACCTAATCTCCATGTCAGCATTTGAGCTTTTGTAATTTCAGTAATCATCTCAGCTAGTTTTTTCTGAGTCAACTGGAAACCACCAATAGGTTTGCCAAACTGAATACGCTCCTGAGAATAACGCAATGCAGAATCATAGCAATCAAGTGCAGCACCAATTGCTCCCCAGGAAATTCCGTAGCGTGCTGAATTCAGACAGCCCAATGGTCCTTTCAGCCCTTTTACGTTCGGTAAAATATTTTCTTTCGGAATAATAACATTGTCGAATACAAGTTCTCCTGTTGCACTTGCACGCAAAGACCATTTGCCATGAGTCTCAGGTGTAGTAAAGCCTTTCATTCCTCGTTCAACGATCATTCCGCGAACAATTCCCTGCTCATCTTTTGCCCAGACAACAGCAATGTCTGCAAATGGAGCATTACTGATCCACATCTTGGCGCCATTCAAAACAAAGTGATCTCCTTTTTCCTTGATGTTACTGATCATGCCATTCGGATTCGAACCGTGATCAGGTTCTGTCAATCCAAAGCATCCCATCATTTCACCTGATGCAAGTTTGGGTAAATATTTTTTTCGTTGTTCTTCACTACCATAAGTGTAGATCGGATACATCACTAATGAACTTTGAACTGATGCAGTCGAACGTAAACCTGAATCGCCACGCTCAAGTTCCTGCATGATGATACCGTAAGCGATCTGATCCATTCCACCACCACCGTATTCTGCCGGAATGTAAGGACCGAATGCACCGATCTCAGCCAGACCTTTGATCCATTGTTTTGGAAATTCTGCTTTCTGACAGGATTCTTCTACGATCGGAGAAACTTCTTTCTTCACCCAATCGCGTACACTTGTTTGAACCAACCGATGTTCATCAGTAAGAAGTTCATCCATTAAATAGTAATCGTGGTACTGGTATCTGTCTTTTGACATTTTTTTCTTTTTTCTT
>JBMQEM010000165.1:0-49766 GCA_049363815.1 Bacteroidota bacterium | reverse complement strand
AATAACGAAAAATAGTCGTTATAGATTTCAAAGGTCGGGCTTTAATCTCGAATTACGAATTACGAAAAAAAAATGAATCTCCTCGACGGAAAAGCTGCTAGTGCGGAATGGAAAAGAAAGATGACTGATGAAGTTCAGCAGATGGTTTCCGGGGGACAACGTCCGCCACATCTTTGTGCAATTCTGGTGGGCAACAACGGCGCATCGGAAACCTATGTGGCTAGTAAGGTGAAAAACTGCAGTGAGGTCGGATTTCAATCTTCATTGATTCGTTTTGATGATACCATTTCCGAAGCGGATCTTCTTCAGAAGATCAGGGATATCAATCATGATGATTCTATCAATGGTTTGATCGTCCAGTTACCTCTCCCTGATCATATCAGTGTACAAAAAGTTACCGAAACAATTTCACCTGCAAAAGATGTCGATGGTTTTCATCCGATCAATAGCGGACGGATGATGCAGAATCTTGATTGTTACATTCCGGCAACACCATATGGAATCTTGCTGATGCTTCAGCATTTCGGAATAAGTACTTCCGGAAAAAATTGTACAATAATCGGCAGAAGTAATATTGTCGGTATGCCAATGAGTGTACTCATGGGTAGAAATAATGAGCCGGGAAACTGTACTGTAACCTTATGCCATAGCAAGACGAAAGACATTGCGCAAATTTCCAGATCATCTGATATCATTATCGCTGCATTAGGAAAACCATATTTTCTGAAAGCAGAAATGGTGCAAGAAGGCGCAATAGTTATCGATGTCGGGATCACCCGGGTAGTTTCAGAGAAGACGAAAAGTGGATATAAACTGGCAGGTGATGTGGATTTTGAGAATGTTGCGCCTAAATGTTCATGGATAACACCTGTTCCCGGAGGTGTAGGGTTAATGACAATCATCGGTTTATTAAAAAATACTTTACGTGCTGCAAAGAAGGAAATCAGTTTCTAAATTTACACACATGATTTCCCATAAATGAATTACGATTTAAACATTACATATCCTCTGATGGAGGATTTTTATACCATTCAGGGTGAAGGATTCAATACCGGTAAAGCTGCATATTTTTTACGGCTGGGCGGCTGCGATGTCGGTTGTGTATGGTGTGATGTGAAGGAATCATGGCCTGCCGATGCTCATCCGAAAGTGTCTATTGCCGAAATGATCTCCCGTATCGAGAAGGCTCAAGCTGATAAAGTGGTGATCACCGGCGGAGAACCCTGTATATACGATCTGTTACCTCTCACTCACTCATTGCATGCAAAGTTTATGTCCTGCTGGCTTGAAACCAGCGGAGCCTATCCGATAACCGGAGAATGGGAGTGGATCTGTGTTTCGCCGAAAAAGTTCAAGGCTCCCTTGGAAGCATCCTTACAAGTAGCGGATGAACTGAAAGTGATCATCTTTAATCAGTCGGATTTTGAATGGGCGGAAGAACATGCATCAAAAGTACATCCTGACTGTGTGCTCTACTTACAACCTGAACATTCTGTTTTCAATAAAGTAATGCCGTTGATCGTTGAATATGTGAAGCAGCATCCAAGGTGGAGAATCTCCATTCAGACCCATAAAGTGATGCAAATTCCATAATATTTTCTTCTGGTCAGATTATTGCTTCGAAAAATACATTAAATGCGAAATATAAAACTTCTCCTTTTATTTTTGTGTCTGTTCAACTTAACCGCTAATGCGCAAAGGGAATATACATCATCAGTTCCTAAAGCGACGCGTAGTTTTGATGCTGCACTTAAATTCTATGATTCACGTCTGAATGACAAAGCGCTTGAATCGCTGGATGACGCGATTGACGCAGATCCAAAATTCATAGAGGCTCATATGTTGAAGGCGAATATTCACTCTGATCTCAGGGAATATGAGAAAGCTATTGCGGCTTTTAAATCAGCAATAGCGATCAACCCAGACTTTTTTATCAATAATTTTTATGGACTGGCAACTGTCGAATATTTAGCGGGTCATTATTCTGAAGCAAAAGCAGATTTTGAAAAGTTCATTTCATTTCCAAAAATATCTCCGGCAATGAGTGCAAAGGCAAAATCGATGCTTGCCAATTGTACTTTTGCAGAAGAAGCAGTGAAAAACCCGGTGCCCTTCAATCCGGTGAATATGGGTGACAGTATTAATTCCCAGTATGAAGAATACTTTCCTGCAATTACTGGTGATGGAAAGACCTTTTTATTTACAAGACGAATAAAGACTGTAAATTCAGACGGAAGAAAATTTGAACAGGAAGATTTTTATCTCAGTTCAATGGGTACTAATGGATGGCGCAATGCACAGCCGGTTACGGAAATTAATTCCGACGGAAATGAAGGGGCTCCATCCTTATCGGCAGATGGACAATACTTATTTTTTACAGCTTGTGAAGAATTGTACAGGACTTCCAATCAGCGGAAAACAAATGGAAGCTGTGATATTTTCATTGCCAAAAAAGTCGGTGATAAGTATACCAATCCAAGAAATCTGGATCTTCCGGTCAACACAGGAGCATGGGAAAGCCAGCCTTCATTTTCTTCAGATGGAAGGACACTCTATTTTGTAAGAGCAGTGAAAGGTTCTAATAATGTAAGTCAGCACGATATTTTTATGAGCAGGATAGGTGATGATGCAAGATGGTCGGATCCGGTTTCTGTTAGCAGTAAGATCAATTCATCTTCAGATGAATTATCGGTATTCATTCATCCTGATGATCAGACATTGTATTTTTCGTCGAATGGCCATACAGGAATGGGAGGACAGGATATTTTTTACAGTAAACGTGATAGTGTCGGAGAGTGGGGTGAGCCCGTCAATATCGGCTATCCGATAAATACTCCAAGCGATGAAGCTTCCTTGCTTGTAAGTCCGGATGGTAAACTCGGATTCTTTTCTTCTGATCGCCCCGGAGGAAAAGGAGGTGAAGATCTATACCAGTTTGATCTGTATGAAAAAGCCCGTCCTCAGCCTGTAACCTATATGAAAGGAAAGGTCTTTGATGATGAAACAAAACTGCCGCTTGCCGCATCTTTTGAACTCATAGATCTTGCAACAGGAAAAATAATTGTCCGTTCAACTTCAAATTCTGTTACCGGACAATTCATTGTCTGCTTACCGGCCGGAAAAAGTTATGCCTTGAATGTTTCCAAAGACGGTTATCTTTTTTACTCAGATAATTTTGAATTGAAGAATGCAAAATCGGCGAAGGACCCGGTTCTAAAAGATGTTCCAATGAAGCCGATCAAAGTTGGTCAGTCGATTGTACTTAAAAATATTTTCTACGATACAGATAAATTCGATTTAAAAGAAGAATCAAAATCTGAATTAAAAAAACTGATCGACTTCATCAAAAAAAATCCGAAAGCACATTTTGAAATTAGTGGACATACAGATAATGTCGGTAGTAAACCTTACAATCAAACGCTCTCAGAGAAGCGTGCAAAGACAGTATACGAATATCTGATCACAGCAGGAATTCCTGCAGTCCGCTTAACATCTAAAGGCTATGGCGATACAAAACCGATTGCTGAAAATACCACTGACGCCGGTCGTGCTCAGAACAGGAGGACGGAGTTTTTGATTACGAAGGTAGATCTGTGAATGGGTTCTAATAACCCCTGAACTATGCGTTGATCAACTTCTTCAAAACAGCAATCTGTCCCAAATGATAATGCGTGTGTTCAATTATTCCATGCAGGTTTCTGTAGTAGATACCGTATTTCGGATCGGCGATATTTTCTGATAAAATGCTATCAGGTAATTTCTCAACCAGTAAGGCAAATTCCTCAGCTTCCAGCCAGATCGTGTTCAGGAAATCACTCCATTCTTTTTGAGAACTGAATTCAGGACAATCGAAACTCAGTTTATCGCTGGCATTTAGTGGTTCTCCTTTTAAAACCTTTGTAACAGCCCTAACATAGTAGTGTAAGTGATAAACAAGAGTTGCAATAGTATTGATCGAACCTGTTTTTTTCGTGGCTTGTTCAAATGGAACATCTTGAAGATTTTCTTTAAGGTTTGAGTAAGTCCAGTTGCCGCCAAAATAAACTTCTCGAAAATGCTTTGCAATTTGCGCTGTAGTTTTCATAAATGATCTGATTTGAAGATGATTTTTCCAGGCATTAAATTTAATGGAATTTCTCATTTAAATAAAATATATCACCTTGGTCCGGTTTTTTCGCCAAACAAAAAATAGAAAATTGGAATTTCAGCCTTGAATTATAGAAATTACTTTCAATCTAAAATATTTATTTTATGCACTGTCGAAAATAAATTTCTGATTAAACTTATTTATGGATAAATTGTCAGAGAAATAATCCGAAACGAAATTTTATGATCAGATGTCTATTAATCCTTTTTCTTGTGTTGGCAGTTAATGCTAATGCTCAAAATCATCCACAGTTCAATGTTTCCGTTTATGATAGTTCCGGAACAGGATATTATTTTTTAGTGCCAATAAAAATGGGCCCGCAGGGAGCAAATTTTAATCCGTACCATCTGATACTGGATAGTGTCGGAAAAGTCGTATACTATAAAGAATTCGTAAGTGGGTTACCTACCGGCGATTTTAAGGTTTTGAGTAATGGTCTGATGACATATACTTATATGAACAAATATTATCTGATGGACAGTTCTTTTACAATTCTTGATTCTGTGAGTTGTAAGAATGGAGTCCAACACGATGGACATGATATGCAATTAACATCGAGTGGAGAATTTTTACTGATGGGGAGTGAATATGAAGTTATGGACCTGTCTGCTTATTATTTATTCAGCAATAATGGTTCACCTGGAAGTGCAACTGCCAATGTAAAAGCTGCAGTGATCCAGATCCAGGACACAAACAAAAATGTTGTCTTTGAATGGCATTCAAAGGATCACTTTTCTTTTTTAGATGTTGATACAGCGCGCCTGAACAGTCCGATGAACATTGACTGGACACATTCCAATGCAGTAACAGAAGATACTGATGGAAACATTTTACTTTCTTCAAGACATTTCAATGAGATCACAAAGATCAATAGAACTACGGGTGCCGTAATGTGGCGGCTAGGGGGAAATGCTAACCAGTTTAGTTTTCTCAATGATCCGGCAATGTTTAAAGGGCAACATGATTGCAGAAGAATTGCAAACGGACACCTTACGTTATTTGACAATGGTGCGCCCGGACATCCCGCTGCTGCAAAAGAATATTTAATTGATGAAATAAATCTTACCGCTACCTTGGTTTGGTCATATGTCAAAGACTCATCAATTTTTAGTTTGTCTACAGGAAATGTACAGCGTCTGGAAAATGGAAATACATTGATTGATTTTGGGAATCTGAATGTAAATATTTTTCAACCTGCCTTTGAAGTAGTTGATTCCGGCGGACAAAAAATATTTGAAATTACTTTTGCAGATACTCTTTTGACTTATCGCGCATTTAATTTCAGTAACCTGCCATTTAAGTTTGACCGCCCATTGATTTCCTGTAATAATACCGGAGGAATTGGATCTCTTGAGACCGGTTTAAATTCTTCCTACTTCTGGAATACGGGTGCAACATCACAATCAATAACGATCAGTTCAACCGGGGAATATTCAGTCTTTGTGCCCGAAGGGAATGATGGATTTATTTCTTCTTCATCATTCGTTGTTTCTGATATCAGCGACCCTTGTAACGATCTCACAAGTTCAATTAGTCAGAATGAACTTAGTGAAATAAAGGTATTTCCAAATCCTAATACCGGAACATTTTCAATTGTAAATTTCGATCCCAATGATAGTTTCAGACTGATGAGTTTGAAAGGTGAAATTATTGCAAAAGGAAAATGTGAAGATGAAAAAGTTTTCTCTGATTTGGATCCGGGAGTATATTTTTTAGAATTACAGAGAACAAACAGTATCAGAACAATCAGGATTCTGATCTTATGAAATAAATATTTTATTTCTGATTATTTAATAAAGCAAAAGCAACCAGAATATTTACACCCAAACCAATTCCCCAGTTCGTCCAGACTTTTTTCTGTTTGATTTTATGCGAGCGGGATTCGTATCCTGTTTTATAGGAATAATTACTCATTAACACCGGATCAGGATAATGAAGATTTTGGGTTTTAGGTCTGGCCGAAGCGCATGCAACTGCCGGAGCTAGACCGAGTAGGGGCGAGAGCAGACTTGTGACAAGTGTTCCGGTGCCAGCACCAATATATCCGTCATAATGTTTGTTGGCATCCTTCTGACCTTTTATTTTTAATCCTTCCGGAGAAAGACCTTCGGGGTTTGTAAACAGAGGCTGTTGAACAACTGGAGGAACAATATCAGGCTTTTCTTCGAATGAATCTGTCCCGCCATTCATATACCTTATCGTAGAGATTTCGGATTTTGCTATGATAAACAAAGGTCCATCAGGATTGTCTGTCCGTTTATATTTAACATCTGATATTCCAACTTCAAGAATTTTCGCATGAATGGTATCCCGGTTTAGTTTAATCATCGTATCCTGGGAAAAACAAGCATTCGATATAAGAAAGAATAAAAAAAAGAAGAATAATTTTTCAATTGAAGTTTTGCATGTCATTTGCCTGGGAATTTAAAGTAAAGTTAAAATATTCCGGATGATAGAACCAATATGATTGAATACTATTAACGAATTTGGTTCATTCTTCAGATGGCTTTCCGTATACGAATTAGTTTTTCAAGCATTCCTTCCAGTAGGTCCAGATGCAGCATATTCGCTCCATCAGATTTTGCATTCTTTGGATCAGGGTGTGTTTCAACAAAAATGCCATCAAAGCCTACGGCTATTCCTGCTTTGGCAATGAGTTCGATCATATCCGGTTGACCACCGGTTACTCCTGATGATTGATTGGGTTGTTGCAGTGAATGAGTGATATCCAGAATGACAGGAACATTATTTTTTTTCATGTCCACGACTTGTCTGTAATCCACGATCAGATCCTGATAACCAAACATACTTCCACGTTCTGTCAACATCACGTTTTCGTTTCCGGCATTGCGAACTTTGTCGACAGCGAATTTCATAGAATCTCCTGAAAGGAATTGACCTTTTTTAATATTGACAACCTTACCAGTTGCTGCAGCAGCCAGAAGTAATTCAGTTTGCCGGCAAAGAAAGGCAGGGATCTGTAAAACATCGGCATACTCGGCAGCAATTGCTGCATCATCACTTTCATGAATATCAGTTACTACGGGAACCTTATAAGTTTCGCGAACTTTGCCAAGAATTTTTAAAGCATTCTCATCGCCGATCCCCGTAAATGAATCGATCCTGCTGCGGTTAGCCTTACGATAACTGGCTTTAAAGATGAATGGAATCTTCAACCTGTCAGTGATCTCCTGAATACGCTTTGCTATTCCCATTGTCATTTCTTCACTTTCAACGACGCAGGGGCCTGCAAGAATGAAGAAGTTTCCTGAGTCAGTATTTTTTATATGGGGAATTCTGTTCAACATGGAAGAAGGCATTTACTATTGATTGGTTTTGATGTTTCAGGTAATATGGTTATGCTACTTATGTCCTTTTAAAAGTATTTCGACAAAGATACAAAAGCACCTTGACTCGTTGCATCTTTCATGAAGTAACCGGTAATAGCATCGCTTTTGAGTTGAAAATTCCAGTTTTTCAATCTAAGCTCATAGTTTAATCCAACGTTGAAATTAGAATAACCACCATAACTCAAACTCAGACCAACAGAGTGGACGGAATTAATTCTATACTGAAAAGTTTGCCTAATATAAGGTTTACAATTTGCATAGAGAAGATAACCAACTTCTGTTGACATTATTGTTTTAATTTTTTTGACCGGAAGCGAGTACTTCAATTTAATTAAAGCCGGTAAGAGAGTATTATGTGATTTTTTAGTTCTATTGGTCAGATAAGGTTCAACCAGGGAAGAATCAAGTGAAACGGTATTTGTAACGGAATCAGTAAAGTCAAATAAATCAGATATGTCAACACCTTCAAAACGGAAGGAAGTGTCTGCAGCGACATACGATGACTGGTTATTCCATGCAATTAATCCGAGGTTCTTCGCTGTAAATTCAAGTTGTCTGCATTTTTTATCGGTCCATTTGAAATACAGATCAATTGATCCGCCAATTCCGTTGAAAGCAATTTTATCATTTTTTGCAGAGTCGTTTCTGTGTATTTCAAGATCTGCATCCAGGTCCAGGTACTCGCCATCCTGCTGTGTGAATAAGGATGCATCTATTGCTTCAATGGTGAGCAATTTATGTCCTTTATTGAAACTCAATCCGACAGAATATTCAAACCGGTCTTTATCAAATGAAATGTAGTCTCCATTATTCATGACCTGATGACCGAAAGTAAAATATAGTTGCTGGTAAAATAATTGCTTAAATTCAAAATCTCCTATGTCTGCAGTCTGGCCTGCATATTTCTTATTTCCTCTGAAGTATAATTCGAATACATCTCTGTTAAAGCGGGCGTCAAGGTGATAGACATCCCTGAATCCAACCTGATAATAGGAGAATTTTGTTCCGAAAAGGGAATCAGGTGAGCGCCTGTAATTTAATTCGTAATTAAAACCTGCTCCAAAATTATTTGAAGTTTTCAATTTGCCTGAAACAACATCTTTCATTCCATCATTGATGAATCCATTGTTAAAGTAGGTTGATGCCAGGTCAATTGTCAAGGCATTTGAACCGAAAAAATATTCAGATTGAAAAGTGACAGCGTTTTTTTCTGAGCGTATAATATCAGGAATTGCATTGCACCCTCCGGTAGAATCTGTCCGTAAGGAATCAGAAACAGGTCTTTCAGCAAAAGAAATTAGAGATAAAACCGACAATAATAAGATGAGGTAAATTCTTTTCACAGATTATCGGATGAGATATTGACCATCACCAATAAATTTAAGATCGAGGTGATATGTGTTATACAATTGAACTAGCTGCGGATAACCTGGAGTAGTAAATGCAGAGCGCACTTTAATTCGTTTCGTCAAATTAAGTTTTTGTTTCCTGTTTTCGTCAATGAATATGGGAATTTTGGTTTCAGTTGAAGCAATTACCAAATTGTTATTGTCAAGTTGTCCGGCAGCGATCAATCCCGGAACAAGTAATGAATCAATCACAATATTGTTTTCATCCAGTAACAATAGCTGCATGTTCATGTCAAATGGAAATCCATTGAGCGCATGAAGAGTGATTGTACTTGGGCCAATGGGATCCAGATCAGTTGCATTCTCAATTTTAAAATCGATCGTGTCGGATAAAGTCAGTTGGTTAGCACCAAAAGATAAAGGCATATTTACCTGAATTCTTGTGTCGACCAATTTGTCACTATAGATAAAATCTGAACTACCTGAAATATTTCCCAGCGGGTTAAGCTGCAGGTTAAGATCATACCGCAAACTATCCGGAAGGCTTTCCATGATCTGCCTGATGTTGCTGTTTGATTTGTTCAAGTTCACGGAATAAACATATGGACTTACATTAAAACTTCCGATAGAACTTTCTGTTGCCCGGTTGATATTGAGATTGTGCTGAATAAGGTTGGAATTGTTTAATGCCAGTGACTGACCCGTTCTGTTATTAATGGATGTTAAACTATTTATATAAGCCTGAATATCTACACCAATGTAATTTGTAACTTCAAATTTCATGTCAACACTGTCCAGAACAATTGTTCCATCAGAGATCAGGTTGCCAAAGCCAAAGCTGATACTTTTATTCTCTGAAAGATCGGTCTGACCAAGATATCCGCGGACATAATTCGGAGCAATTCCGATCAGTGTGGTTTTAAGGTTAATCAGAGTATCGCTTCCGATCAGATTAAAAGTATCACCTGCAGGGTCTGATTTTGCTATGACATCATAGGCCAGTGTATTGAATGAGCCGCCTGTTGATCCGGAAAGATCAATTTGATAACCTGAGAAATCGTAGGTCTGTGAAAAAAATTTCGGATCAGAAAGAGAGCCTGAATCAACAGAAAAGTTTACTTCGAAAGGTATTCCGTTTTTGAGCGCTTTGCGAATTTTATAAGTGTAAAGAATTTTTGATTGCAGTGTGTTTTTTATTTCAAATTTTATAGATCCTTCCTTAAGAAGGGCAGATTTTAATTGTACGCCTGAAACACCAAGTACAACATTATTATTTCCGGAGATAAAATCAGTTCCCGGATTAATGGGTAGCGGGAATGGTGGAAATACCTGAGTGGTCAATATAGTAGTATCCGGAATGGTGTAGATCGAATCGAGTTTGAAATTTGAAAATGTAGTGTCAATTATTAAGCTGACTGCACCGGCAGAGTTTATTGAAAGGGAGGAATCGCCTATAAGGTTTTCAATTCCGAGAGTTGCTTTTGCAAGTGGTCCAAGGAATTCAACATTCCATTGAGGATTGTCATTTTCTTTTTTACAAGAAAAAAACAAGGATGAAAAAAGAAATACTATAAGGCACAGGCGTTTCATTCGTTGTAAATATGAGAAAAAGAAGTGAATATCCTTACGAAGTTCTATGACAAATTATACTTTGACATTGTTAATAATCATATTTATCACCCCAGAGTGATTTTAAAAAGTTCCGGATCTCCTGTTCACGGGTATTGGCACCGGGTTCATAAAATTTAGAGCCACTGATGTCTTCAGGTAAGAATTCATTACCTGCAAAATTGTTTTTACTGGAATGATCATACTGATATCCTTCGCCATAACCTAAATCCTTCATAAGTTTGGTAGGGGCATTCCGGATATTCAAAGGTACCGGCAGATCACCTGATTCATCAACTGCACCAAGTGCTTTTTCAATGGCCATATATCCGGCATTACTTTTCACGGAAGATGCGAGGTAGATTACGACCTGAGATAGAATAATTCTTCCTTCCGGATTTCCGATCTTACTTACGGCCTCAAAACAGATATTGGCCATTACTAAAGCCGTGGGATTTGCATTTCCGATATCTTCAGAAGCAAAAATTACCATTCTACGTGCTATGAATTTCAGATCCTCTCCGCCGCGGATCATTCTTGCAAGCCAGTAAACTGCAGCATTCGGATCAGAACCGCGCATTGATTTTATGAAAGCACTTATGATATCATAATGCTGCTCTCCATTTTTATCGTAGATAGCAATTTTATCCTGAACGATCTCCTGCACTTTCGCATTGGTGATCTCAACTTCTGCATCTGGTAAAAAAGAATTCACAACGAGTTCCAGTAAGTTAAGTAGTTTTCGTGCATCACCACCTGAAAGCCGAAGCAAAGCTTCAGGTTCTTTGAGTATGATCTTTCTTTTTTTTAATACAACATCTTCCAGAATTGCCTGCTGAATAATTGCAATCAGGTCTTCTTTGGAAAGTTCTTTCAGTACATAGACCTGACAACGGGAAAGGAGAGGGGAGATAACTTCAAATGAAGGATTCTCAGTGGTAGCACCGATCAATGTAACAATACCTTTTTCTACAGCATTCAGAAGAGAGTCTTGTTGCGACTTACTGAATCGGTGGATCTCATCAATGAATAAAATCGGACTTCCTTCGACTTCCTTTAATTCAAACTGGTATCGTTGGGCTTTTTCGATTACCTCCCGAACATCTTTGACCCCAGAACTTACTGCTGAAAGCACATAGAACGGTCGTTTGACTTCCTTAGCGATAATACCTGCCAGAGTGGTTTTGCCAACTCCCGGTGGTCCCCAGAAAATAATAGAAGGAATGACATTCCTTGCCAGTGTTTTTCTCAGAATAGCGTCGTTTCCAACCAGATGAGACTGACCAATGTAATGGTCAAGGGAGGTAGGCCGCATTCTTTCTGCTAAAGGAATCATAGATGTTAATATTTTGTAAATATACGCATAACAGTTAACCTAACTCATCTAATTCTGTCATAATTCTGATTATTAAGTAATACCTTTGCACCTCAATAATACTTATGAAAAGAACATTCGGAATTCTACTTTTATGGTTATTCCCCTCTCTGATTTTTGCACAGCACAGAGAAAACTCTTCAGGGCGGCCGGATTCACTAAAAAGGAATGCTCCGAGAATTGGAAAAATTATAGGTAGTTTGCGGGACGCAAAAACTAATGAAGCTGTAAGTTTTGCTGCTGTAGCCTTTCTTTCAGCCCGGGATTCATCTCTTGTGGGTGGAGTCCAGACCAATGAAAAGGGAAACTTTTTAGCCGAAGATCTGCCTTTGGGGAATATCATTATCAAAGCATCCTTCATCGGATATACAACAACTTTTTCAAGGCCCGTTTTATTGACGATGCAAAATGCAGAAGTAGATGCAGGAGTGATCAAAATGGCAGCATCCGTTACAAAATTAGGCGAAGTGACCATCACTGGTGAAAAATCAGACTACGTCAATTCAATTGACAGGAAGATCTACAACATGGACAAGAACATTGTCAATACCGGCGGAACAGTGACGGATGTGTTACAAACGATCCCTTCAGTTGCAGTTGACATCGATGGTAATGTGGCTTTACGTGGAAGTGCGAATGTGACCATCCTGATAGATGGAAAACCTTCAGGAATGTTAGGCGGTGACAGAAAAGCTGTTTTGCAACAAATTCCTGCAGGAGCTATCGAGCAAATTGAGATCATTACCAATCCATCTGCGAAATTTGATGCTGATGGAATGGCTGGAATTATAAATATCAAAACCAAGAAAGAGAAAATGAAAGGAATGAATGGAAATGTTTCTCTTGGTGTCGGAACAAATGATAAATATAATTTCGGTATAGGAGGGAATGACCGTTCACCGCGAGTAAATTTGTATGCGAACTATAATTACAGACATGAGACTCGCAGCAATAAAGGTACTAGTACGCAGTACAATAATTTCCCCGGGCTGGCTCCATATTATTACAATTCAATTTCACAGGGGAGATCTAAAAATGATAACCATGTCGGAAAAGTCGGAGCTGATTTTTTTGTGAACAAATTCAACACTCTTGGAATAAGCGGTTCTGTGTCTGTAAGGGATGATAACCGGCCAGAACAGATTCAATATCGGTTTTATACTCCTGAGGAAATAACGCTCGATTCTTATTATCGCGATAATATAGAATCAAACAACAATTTCAATTATGACCTTAATGCGGATTATAAAAGAACCTGGGATTCGACGAGCAGGGAATTTACCGCTAACTTATCATATTCTTCTAATTTGAGAAAATCAGACAATGAATACAGCAGTAGTGTTTATTCATCACTTGACCTTCCTTATCAGATTAATAACAATGAAAATACTTATCAGAATATCAATGCACAGGTTGATCTGGTACAACCCGTAAATAAAACCAGCAAACTTGAAGCCGGATTGAAAAGTTCAAATCGTTTTCTCGATAATGAACTGAATTATTCTGATCTTAATTTTGCAACCGGGATGTATGAACGAAATAACCTCAACTCCGATCATTTTGTTTACAACGAGCAAATAGCTGCAGGCTATGCAATGTTTACGAGTAAAATTAAAAAGCTGGATTATAATTTCGGGATACGTGCTGAACAAACCTTTGCTTCAATTGAATCGCAGACGATACAGGAAACATATAAGAACAATTACATTTCATTTTTTCCAAGTGCGTTTTTCAAATATCCCATATCCTCCAAAAGCGATCTTCAGTTGAGTTACAGTCGTCGTGTCAATCGTCCGGACTCGAGATCACTAAATCCATTTGTAGATTATTCTGACTCCCTGAATATCCGCCAGGGAAATCCTTTTCTTCGGCCGGAATTTACCAATGCACTCGAGCTTTCAAATAGTCTGAATATTAGTTCTTGGAATATTACTACGTCCATTTTTTACAGACGAACAGATGACCTGATCAGCAGATTCCGCACTGTTGATCCCAATACCGGTGTTGGTACCATGACCACAACGAATTTTTCATCTTCTGAGAATACAGGTGGTGAACTTATTATCCGGTACACATTTGAAAAGCTGGGGTCAGTCATGGGCAGTTTTAATATTTACCAGAGTAAGATCAATGGCTCAAATGTAAATTCGGATTATCAGACCAATTCAACTCAATGGTCATCGAGGTTGAATGTCAGCCTTCGGTTGGCAAAAAATACATCCTTCCAGTTAACCGGAAATTATATGGCACCAATGACCACTGTAAACGGTGAGATCAAAGGCATGAGTGGAATTGATGTGGGAATGAAACAAGATATCTGGAATGGAAAAGCCTCACTAAGTCTGAATGTGAATGATGTATTTGCCATGCGCAAATTTGAATTCATTAATTTCGGAGAATATTATAGAACCGAAGGTTCAAGAAGCAGGGAATCGCGTGTAGCAATGCTTAACTTTTCTTACAAGATCGGTAAAGCTGACAACAGTCTTTTTTCCAAACGCAAGAATCAGAGAGCGGTTCAACAGGAATCAGGTCCGGATTTGATTGATTATTAATTACCTTTTTTCAAATCACTATTGTCTTATAAAATCAAGTTCCCATTTTCAAAGTATCTTTTTTTGTTTGTCAAAAAAGATACTTTGAAAGTGGGAACTTGAATTCATGAAATTACTTTCAAATGAAAATACTAATATCAGACAATAGTGTTTTCTGATTTCCTGCTACTACAAACCACCGGCCATCATCACCGCTGCATAAGCATTGACATTTCCGTATCCTTTGTTACCGGACAATATTGGATAGTACTGTGCTGTGCCTTTCAAACATGTAAGTACCTGGGACGAAGTAAGGTTTGGATTTACTGACCATACCAAAGCCGCTACTCCGGCAGTCATGGCAGTGGCACAAGAAGATCCGCCAACGTAGCTGGGATTATACCCACTCATTGGCAGTGATAATGTCGTTCTTGAACTGTTTGTGTTTCTAGCCATAGGAATAGTAAGGTCGACCTGACTGCCATCATGACAATCGCTACAGGTGTTTCCGTTTTCTTTAACTCCTGTAACAGCTACACACTGTGAGTAATTTGCAGGATATATCACTCCCCACCAAGAAGTCCAGCTGAATGATGTTCCGGCCGCTGCAAAGAGAAGTTTGCCTTTGCCGGAAGCATAGGATACTCCGTCAAGAAGAGTGCTGCTGCTGAAAGGTGTACCCACAGACATGCTGATGATCTTGAGAGATATCATATTTCCCATTCTGACAAGGGCATTTCTGACACCACTTAATTCAGCAGATTCGTCAAGGACGACATCGCTGCATCCACGGATGAAATGCAGATTGGCTTTGTACGCCACACCTGTCGGTCCGCCAAGATTATTTCTGGGCCCTGCAACAATTCCGCTCATACTTGTTCCATGAGTGCAACCTGTATAAGCTGAAGATCCATAAGTGTAATCGGTTGTAAGTGTTCGTCCGACATTTGATTCACCGTTGTTAAAGTTGCTTCCCAATAAAGTCTGGCTGGAACTGATACCGGCATCAATTACTCCAACTGTGATTCCCTGACCCTGGGCAATATTCCATGCTGCGGGAATATTTACGTTGTTAAAATTCCACGACATTTTGCATCCCGGAGAAATCGTTGTATAATCATTCGCATTCAATGCCTGACTAGATCCTGAGCAACCGGAAGATGAAGCAACTCTCTCATTGATATATGTGGCTGGCCAGTATCCGTAAGGTTCGATATAGCGGACATTTTCCAGATTGAATAATTTTGTAAGAATGGATTTGTCTGAAAGTTTAAAGATAATTATCGGAAGAGTGTTGTCATCTTCTGAAATAATATTTTCTGCAGTCACATTTCCATTCCCTGCTTTTTTCAGTTCCATAACCACCAAACTGATCAGTTCATCATGTACATCTTTCCATTCTTTAGACTTAATATTGGTCTTGTAAAGTACATTTCGAATTTCTTTTGAACCGGCAGGTTGATACCCGATAGCAACCGTTCTTGTGATCATTGCTGCACTTGTGAGGATCTTCAGTTCACTGTTTTCCCAGGAAAATTCCCCTGTCGTCTGAACTTTATCATGCATGTATTTATCGATCTCCTTTTGAGTATAAGGTATACCGGCAGGAACCTCGGATTGCACTTGTTTCTGAACCAGGACAGGACCTTCGGTGGACTGAGGTGCTATAGTAGTTTCTTCAGGATTACAACTAATAAGTACAATGAGAAATGATAACAGGTAACTGAGTTTTTTCATTTGTGGTGTGTTTTATATTTGTTATTGTGATTTGCAAAAATAACAGATGTGAATATATGAAAGATAAATTCAATTCCAAATGCGATAATTTTATCTTTTAATATCTTTATTAAATGCGGTTGTAATTATTTCTTTTCTTTGCATTACAATGAAAAAAATATTCTGGATTCTGTTTTTACTTCCTCTTACCGGAATTGGACAGAATAAAATAAAGGTGTATTCCACTCAACCCGTTGATACCAGCATATCGACAGGAGTGAATGCTGTCTACCTTGATAAGTCGTATGATGACACTTTAATAGCTTATATCTTAAGGGCAAAGTATACGATTGACATTGCAGTTTTCAGTTATGATCAGTATGGGCAAATGTCAAATATTGCGAATGCTGTGAATCAGGCAAAGGCAAATGGCAGACAGATAAGATGGATCTATTGTGGCGGAGTGGGTAATTCAGGATTGTCACTTTTGAATAGTTCTATCCCAACTTTAGCTTCTCCGACCTCAGCGTTATATGCAATAATGCACCATAAGTTTGTGATCTTCGATGCAAACTCACCGGACCCTGAAGATGCAATTGTATTTACCGGTTCGGCAAACTGGAATCCGGATCAGATCAACGAAGATGAAAATAATCTGGTGATCGTAAATGATCAGCCGGTCGCGCTTACATACCTTGAAGAGTTCAATGAAATGTGGGGCAGTACCGGAATGGCACCGGATACAAGCGTTTCAAGGTTCGGTCCATTCAAGACAAACAATACGCAACATTTTTTTCAGGTGGATGGAAAAACGGTTGAAGTATATTTCAGTCCGTCTGACAATACCAATTCACATCTGATCAATGTGATCAATTCCGCTGACAATGACCTCAATTTTGGTGTTTACACATTTACACGACCTGATATTGCCGATACGATCGTTCATAAAATAAATCAAGGCGTAATTACAAAAGGAATCATGGATCAATATAGCATCGGGTTCAATGCACATACAATTCTAACTCCGGTAATGGGAAATGATCTTAAGGTCTTTACCCATCCTGATTCTATTTTTCATAGTAAGTATATGATCGTTGATGCATGTGATCCGAATTCAGATCCGGTTGTGGAAGTGGGTACTCATAACTGGACAACAGCAGCAGAAACCAAGAATGATGAAAATGTACTGATCATCCATGATGATACAATTGCCAATATTTTTTTACAGGCATTCAAAGCAAGCTTTGAAAGGCTAGGTGGCTCAATGCAGGATTGTTCATCAAGTTCAATTGATGAGCAAGATGTTGAAATGAAAATATATCCCAATCCGGCAAAAGATTATCTGAAAGTGGAATTGCCTGCCGGAATAATCAATTCAATTTACATCTATTCAAATGTTGGTACGGTTGTTAGATCTGAAAAGCCGGGAAGTAATCTGATAAATACCTCAGATATTGTATCCGGTTCTTATGTTATCAAAGTAGTAACACCTCAAAAGATCTATTTCAAAAAGTTCCTGAAAATTGACTGAATTAGCCAATAATTCACATAGATTCAATAATATTGTTCAGAAGTTAATGACTTTTCCCTCTCAAGAGCCTGTTTTTTTGTTTCCTTGCAAGGCAAAAAATATTTGTCCGGTTTTATGATTAAATTTAAAGTAATGCTTCTGTCATTGATTGTACTATCAGTCACTGCCCAATCACAGGAGATTGTCAAAGAAAAAACAAAAGGCAGGTTCTATTTTGCCTGGGGATACAATAAAGATTATTTTTCGAAAAGTGATCTTCACTTCTATGATGAAGGAAGTGATAAATACGATTTCACTTTGTATGGAGTAGAAGCTTCAGACCGTCCCGGATATGATCAGATACTCAATTCGGATATTTCTATTCCGCAATATGTTTATCGTCTTGGATATTATTTCAATGATGCAAATGATCTGGGAATTGAAATTAATTTCGATCATACTAAATACGTCATGCACGATTATCAAATGGCTCATTTAACAGGATTTATTCATGAGCAGTATTATGATGTAGACACCATGATCACACCGGGATTCCTGAGATTTGAACATACCAATGGAGCAAATTTTCTCATGGTCAATTTCCTGAAAAAGCATAAATTTCATTCTTCAAAGAATAACAAACATGTATTTGGTGTTGTTGGAAAGATCGGTGCAGGAGTTGTTATTCCAAAAACAGATGTTACCTTGTTTGGTAAGGAACTCGACAATGTTTTTCATGTTGCAGGTTATGTAACAGGTATTGAAACGGGTTTGAGATATGAATACGGAAAGTACTTTTTCTCTGAAGGAATGGTAAAGGGAACTTTTGCGAATTTCAATAATGTATTGACTGTAGGATCAGGAAAAGCAAAACATACCTTTTACACCTTGGAGCTAATTCTTAGTGTAGGTGTACAGTTTCCACTTTGATGAATTAAATTTAATTGTCATGATTAAATATAAAATTGAAGATGCAATTCTGATTCTTGAACGCACTCCAATGATCTTGTCAATGCAGTTAAAGGACTTGCCGGAAAAATGGGTTCATTCAAATGAAGGTCCTGATACCTGGTCACCGTTCGATGTGATGGGTCATCTTTTACATGGTGAAAGTACCGACTGGATTGCCAGACTTGAAATAATAATGTCTGACTCCGGAGATAAAACTTTTAAGCCCTTCGATCGATTCGCCCAGTTTGAAGAGAGCAAAGGGAAATCGATGAATAAACTTTTAGAAGAGTTCAGTTTAGTTCGTAAAAAGAACCTGAGAATTTTGCAGTCAAAGATGATAGATGAATCGGACCTTTCAAGAGAAGGAATTCATCCTAAATTCGGCAAGGTCACCCTTCGAAACTTATTATCAACCTGGGTTGCGCATGATCTCAATCATTTATCTCAGATCAACAGGGTTCTGGCAAATCAGTATAATAAAGAAGTCGGACCCTGGTCAGAGTATTTGCGAATCATCAATAAATAAGCAGCAGAGATCAGACCTTTCCTGTTTTAATTTCCTCCACAACACCCGGATCAAGCAGGGTAGATGTGTCCCCAAGATTTGATGTTTCTCCTTCAGCGATTTTTCTTAATATCCGTCTCATGATCTTTCCGCTTCTTGTTTTTGGTAATCCGGATACAAATTGAATTTTATCAGGTTTAGCTATCGGTCCGATAATTCTGTTTACCGTCTGGATAATGTCCTGACGAGCAAGATTAACATCACCATGATGCCCATTGTAGATCACGTAAGCATAAATACCTTGTCCTTTGATATCATGTGGATAACCAACAACTGCACTTTCAACAACACCGGCATGCATATTAATTGCATTTTCAACTTCAGCTGTTCCGATCCGGTGTCCGCTAACATTTAATACATCATCGACACGGCCGGTGATCCTGTAATTACCTTCTTCATCACGTAAGCAGCCGTCCCCTGTGAAATATAAATTTTCATAGGTAGCGAAATAGTTTAGTTTACAACGTTCGTGATCACCATATGTAGTTCTTAAAATTCCCGGCCATGGAAATTTCATACATAAATTCCCACTGACACCATTGCCAAGGACTTCGTTGCCGTTTTCGTCAACCAGAACCGGTTGTACACCCGGAAGTGGCAAAGTCGCATGCGCAGGTTTGTGTGGAGTGACACCGGCCAGATTTGAAATTAAGACACCACCTGTTTCAGTCTGCCACCAGGTATCAACAATAGGACATTTTTCTTTTCCGATATTCTTATGGTACCAGTGCCATGCTTCTTCATTGATCGGTTCACCAACTGTTCCAAGGACTTTTAAAGAAGAAAGATCTTTTCCATTTACATATTCAGGTCCATAAGCCATTAGACTCCGGATTGCAGTTGGAGCAGTATAAAGAATATCGACTTTGTATTTATCGATGATATCCCAGAATCGACCTGCATCCGGCCATGTAGGAATTCCTTCAAACATTAATGTTGTAGCACCTGCACTTAATGGGCCATAAAGTATGTAGCTATGTCCTGTGATCCATCCGATATCAGCAGTGCAGAAATGAATTTGTCCGGGTTGGTACTGGAAAACATTCAGAAAAGTGTAGTTAGCCCAGATCATGTAACCTGCGGTTGAATGCACCACACCTTTAGGTTTGCCTGTTGAACCGGAAGTATAAAGGATGAAGAGAGTATCTTCTGCATCCATTGCTTCAGCTTTACAATCAGGATTGCCTTGAGTTTCAACTTTCTTGATCTCATCTTCCCACCACACATCGCGGCCTTTGATCATTGAAACGGCAGTGCGGGTGCGGGTACAAACGATCACTCGTTTTACGAAACGACATGCAATGAGTGCATCATTGATCACGCTTTTAAGGGGAATCTCTTTTGCGCCACGGTATGCACCATCGCATGTTACGATATATTCAGCTTTTGCATCGAGTAACCGGTCAGCGATCGACTGAGCTGAAAAACCACCGAATACTACAGAATGAATAGCACCGATCCGGGCACATGCCAGAACAGCTATGGCAAGCTCAGGGATCATTCCCATATAAATGCAGACCCGGTCTCCTTTCTGAACACCATTATTCTTCAGTACGGTTGAAAACTGTTTTACTTTAAAAAGTAATTCCTTGTAAGTAAGAATACGATGATGTTCTTCAGGATCGTTCGGTTCCCAGATGATTGCAGGAGAGTTTCCGAGCTTTTCTATATGTCGGTCGAGACAATTTTCAGTAATATTCAGTTGACCACCTTCAAACCATTTGATCTTTGGTTCAGAGAAGTTCCATTGAAGGACATTATCCCACTTCTTAGTCCAGTAAAAATTCTCAGCGATTTCTCCCCAGAATTTTTCCGGGTTTTCCATGCTTTTTTTATAGGCGGAGTGGTATTGATCAATGGATCTGATTTGATAAGGATATGACATGAGTAGAAGTAATATTCTACGAATTTATCATTTCCATTGAATGCTAAGAAATATTTTTTTGGAAGTTGGCTTAAAAGGATTGCTTTAGAGAAGAATAGGAGCGATTTCCATAATTTTTGTAAGAGGTGGTTTATTCAGAAAAGAAACCGATACTACTTAATAATTACTACTTGGAAAAAAAAAGAGCCGGGGTAAAAGGACCCACACCTCACCCGGCTCCTGGTTTTCATAGTTTGAAACCCACACTATTTTTAATATTCGATCATTCTGATGAGTAAGAGAATGAAAGCGAAAAGAAGAGTAAAGTCAATTACTGAATAAGTGAATTTATTTCTGCTGGTACTGATTTTATTTTTTTTCATGACGATTTTTGTTTTTGAGGTGTTTCGTGTTAAGCGATCAAGAACGGAATTCGTCGATTTGTTAAGCTGATAATTTACGGCGGCCTTTAATTTCGCCACCGAAGACTACAGTCAGGGCCTGAGCCATCTGACCAAGAAGATCTTTTTCTCCATCGCGCAGGATGTCAGAAGAATCTTTTCCTCCACGAAGTGGTGAGAATGCATTTTTGCGGGCGGCGTTTTGGTTGTGAATGATTTCCATGGGTTAATTTTTTTGAGGGTTAACTGAGAGAAGAATTTTACGGCAGAAATTCTTTTAGTTGGAATACATCGAGAGGTTTTTGCAGATAACGGACGATGCTGGTATTGGATAATAATTTCACGATTGGTTGGGCAGTGATCACAACGATCTTGCATTTGTTTCTGATAAAATCGGAGAGGGTACTGAATTCGCTCATGAAATCGAAATTTTGCAGACCGCTCATTTGGAGATTCAGAAAGATGAGTTCAGGGACATCACTTAATCTTTCAGTATTGACCAACTGATTAATGAAATCAGCGGGATTTGAAATTACTTTTACATTTTTGGAGATTCCGGCAGCTCTTAAAATAGTCTCATTGATAAAAAGATCCACAGTATCATCGTCGATCAGAACGATGTTCTCAAAGCGGCGTCGTGGTTTAGACGATTCCGAGAATGGATAAGTATGGACTTTTTCGGTTGACATTCTGAGGAGAGAGATGCTTGCACTAATTACTTCTTCAAATGTATTGTGCTTGTCCTCCCCAAAAAAGGGACAAAATGAAAATAAATAGACATAGGGCAAAGCCTATCCGGCCGAGCCCTGTGTCATTATTTAGCCAAAATTCGCAGTTTTGCTAAAATGTGTTTTTTGCGCTGTTTTTTGTCTATGGCAGTCCTCCTTTAATTAATCAATTGAAATACAAGTAATTAAACTTAATAATAAAAAAAATGAATTAATTCGAAATGGCACCTAAAATATTCCTATTTTAGACATGTAGTATATACTATTCTTGTTTTACTTCAACAGGGTCATCATCATCAGTTACTACAATGTCTGTGAGCACACCAGAGGAAAAATCTCTCTGAAAACGTTCATCGTTTTGTAGAGTTGTAATTGACTTTGAATCCATGGAAAGTTTCCCTGAATCTGTTTTAGTAAAATTTAGCCCTAGTGCTAGAATTAATGCAATTAGTGTTTCTATCATGTTGTTTTGTTTTTGTTAGAACAAATCTATGTCAACATGAAAAGTAGATACCTTAATATCGTTTCATTTCTTACAATTCTAGAAAAATGAACAATTTAATTTCTCTTCGAAATCTAATTAGAAAACTAAGCATCGAAGAGATGAAAATTCTTACACGAATTATACAACCTAGAAATGTAAACATCGCTTCAGTTGAAAATAAATCTCTTCAATTAGTAGATCTTCTAATAATTGAACCTGCTTTGAATTCGAGTGAAATACAAAAAATAATTTATGGAAAGATCAATTATTCTGCATTTAATAAATTGTGCAGTAGATTAAGAGAAAAAATGTTAGATTCAATTTTATTAGAATCCAGTATTGATCAAGGTGGTTATTCTAAAAGAAATAGAATTGTTTTTGAACTTAAGAAGAAATTGATTCAAGCAGATATATTAAATCTAAAAGGACTTAGAGAACAAGCTGATTCAATTTGCAAAAAAGTAATTTCTATATCAAGTGATTATGAAATTTATGATTTAACGATTCAAAGTTTAATAACAAGAGAGAAGTTTGTAAGACTAAGAAAAAACCAAAAAGAGGTTATAAAAGTTGTATCTGAAATTAGAAAAACAAATTTGAAATTCGAGTCGTTCAGAATGTGTCAGTCTGATTTTAATTCTCTTATGAACAAAATCGCTTCTGCTGGAAACGAGATGAGTTATTTTGAAGAGCTTAAAAATACAATTTCTCGTTTACAAGTAGAATCTGATTTGTATGGTTCAAAATCTACAGGTTATTATTTGCAATTATTAAAGACTCAATTTTATCAAAATGAAAAGAAATATCTCAAAGCTGATGATTCTTTAAATACCGCATTAAAGATGTTGAAAAGTAAGAGCGTCTACTCAGACAATCGAATGGGATCTGTTTTACTTTCAAAATCGGAAAACTTTATTAAACTACATAAATTTGAAGAATCAATTGTTTTATCAAGCGAATCCAGTAATTATTTCCCTAATAATATTTTTAATCAAGCGTTGGTACATGAATGTAAATTTTATGCGAATTTCTTTAGAGGTGAATTTATAAAAAGCAAATTAGCACTTGATTATTTATGCAATCTACCTAAAGAAAATAATATAATAGTTAGTATAAATAAATGGAATTACTTATCTTCTGCACTAGTATTTATTGAAAAAAAATATAGTGAATGTTTAGAACAGCTTAAGCAAATTAGTGAAATTGATAAAGATAAAGAAGGTTGGAATGTAAATATTAGAATTTTAATAATTATGTGCCGAATTGAAATAGGAGACACTGACTCCGTCGATTTAAGTGTTAATAATCTGGAAAAATTTATTAAAAGGATTTCAAAAAAAAGTAACTTGCCAATGAGATATAAAGTTATTCTAAGAATTTTAATTTCTCTATCAAATGAGAATTTTGATTTTAAAAAAGTTAGAGATAAAAAGAAAAAATATTTGGATTTTCTAAATACAAAAAATAACGAATTATCTTGGGAAATCAAGGGACCAGAATTAATTCCATTTAATATTTGGTTTGATAATAAATGCAATAACTCAGGTCCATTATACGATCAAATAATTTCTAATATTTAGACTTTTTATATTTGTTCTTTATTAATACACTATCTGGTTCATTAAGTAATTCGTTATTGAAATTTCTGTTATATTTATTTTCTATTATTTCAAATAATTCCTTTGGGGATATATTATGGATGTCACATAAACGCAAAAGGTTTTTCATTGTAATATTTTTACCATTTTCCCAGCGCCAATATGCCGTTCGATTCAATTCATTTTCGTAACTGAAGACTTCAGCAGATTTAAAACCTTTCCTCATTCTTAGTTGTCTTAAAGTACTACCGAGATTAATTAATATAGAATTCTGATTTTTAGAGTCCATTTTATTATTGTTTATGTACCAAAAATAATTGAACCAGAAATTGATAAATGGAATAAATTCCTATAATTTGGACATCATATTTTTATTATTTGTTGTGTAAAAAAATAGAATAATGAAAGAGTTCCAGACAACTAAATTAATTTTCAACGATCTCAAATCATTTGAAGTCAAAGAATTAAGGAAAAGAATTCAAGGTTCTTCATCTATTTATGATAATAGCAAGATTTCGCTTCAATACTTGGATGTATTAGCAAATAATATTGAACTATCAGCAGATACTGCTCAATATAAGTTGTATAATAAATTGAATGTAGTTGCATTTCGAAAATTAAATCAAAGATTGTTGAGTAAAATGTTTGATATTTTATCGAGCAAAGATATTATTGAATTTAATGAACAATATGATGAAAGATCCAAGGAGATTTTTATTTTGGAGAAAAAGCTTATGATGGTTGATCTCCTAAGATTCAGAGGAATTTTTAGTGTATCAGATGGATTATTGAATCAGATAATCTATTCAGGTAAAATGTATGAGAACTATGAAATTTTAATTTTCGCTCTTCAAAAAAAGAGGTTATGGCTGCCCGGAACAAATTCAATCTTAGAAAAAGATGGAATTGATAAAGAAATAATCAAATATCAAAAATATAGTCTCTCGCTCTCATACACAAAAAAAATATATACGGATTTGATTTTAATGCATAATAATTCGGAGGCAAAAAACATTGTAACTGCTTATAAAAATGGAATAAGAAAAGTTGAAACTATTTCAAAAAAAATTCATTCTTTAACTTTGAATTTTTATTCCTCGCAAATTAAGGCGCAATATCTGAGTTTAATTGGGAGGGATGACGAGGCAGCTGGTATATTAATTAAATTAACTGAGGCAATTAAAAATTCATTGGTATTTACTAAAAACCGAGTTGGAACAATTCTATTAAATATCGCTTTATACAAAAGAAATTGTTATAAATTTTCAGAAGCACAGATGTATTTGACAGAGGCGACTAAATTTTTATCAAGAATAGATGAAACAAAAGTTGTTCTATATTATCAAAATGCAGTTTTTAATTTCATAGTTGGCGACCTGGTAAAATCACAGTATTTTATCAAACTCTTAACTTCTTTAGATACCACCAAATTGGATGTCAGGCTTAAAAATAGAATTTATTATTTCTTTTTACTTAACTTGTTTGTTCAAGGAAAATCGAAAGAGGCATTTGAGCACATAGAAAAAATAAAAAATCATTTTAAGCATAATGTTGGTTTGGAAATTGAAATGAAAATACTTCAAATTATGATTTCCATTGACTTGGAACAATATGATAAAGTAGATAGATTGCTGGAGGTTTATCGCAAGAAACCAGTTTATATTGCAAACTTAAATTTATTTCCTTTTTCCATTAAGCCTATTTTTATTCTTTTTAATTCGTTAAGAAAAGTTGGATATGATTTTAACTCCTTGACTAAAAAGGATATGAACTTATATGAGAAATTTTCTGAAGATTACAACTTGAAAGGCGACTTTTTAATCCCCTTCACCCCCTGGCTCAAATCCAAATTAAAAAACGTACCTTACGATCATTCTGCAGCTATGAGGGAGATGCGGAAAAATTATAAGGCTGAGAAATATGAAATGGCTTGATCGGATAGGGGTTTTTCGATTTGTAATATTAGTTTTCATTCCTATTGCACTCCTTGCTTTTAGTGGCGTTGATGAGGATACATTCAATTTGCGGTTGAGAAAAGAAATGACGAGCCAAACGGATAGTCTGCTGTTGGATGTGAGGTTATTGTCAAAAATCTGTAGCGAAAAACAAATTGATACTGTAAAAGCGAAGTCTGTTCTGGCGAATTGCCGATACCGATACAAACGAATTGAAGCCATCCTTGTCTATTTTTTTCCGGGTGAAGCTTTTCGACTCAACAAACCCGTCGTGCCTGCCATCGAAGAAGACGATGAGATCTCACCACCGGTTCCTTATAGTGGATTTCAGTACATTGAAAAAATACTTTATTCAGATAGCCTTTCTTTCCAGCGAAAGCAATTGAATAATGCTGTTGATGAATGTTACGCATTGATCCTTGATCTGCCTAAAGCTTACAACCAATTTGTTTTCGACGAACGAAGTGTCTGGGAAGCTTTACAAATGCAATTGGTACGACAGTTCATGTTAGGTTTCGCTGATTTCGAAACAGCAGACAGCAAGAAGGGAGTAGAGGAATCTGCTTTCGTCCTTCAAGGCTTCAAGGAACTGATCACCCGGTTTTATTATGATACTGATGAAAAAAATAAAACTGATCTCAATATCTTTTTTACAGAGATCGAACGATCTACCGGCATCCTTCATAAATACGTCAATCGTGAAGTGAATTATTTTGAGTTCTACAGCGAATATTATAATGACTTAAGTGGGAGTTTGTCAAAATTGCGGGATATTATGTTAAGTAGTGGTAATCTTTACTTCACAACTGCAATAAATTTTCAAAACCGTTCCATCTTTGATCCTCATTCTTTCAATAGCTACTTCTTCGTTCCCGGTAAAACACATGCTAATCAGAAAGAAGTCGCTGAACTCGGACGCATCTTATTCTTTGATCCTGCGCTCTCCGCAAACAGTTTACGTGCATGCGCTTCTTGTCATCAGCCTGACAAAGCTTTTACAGATGGACTGGCGTTAAGTCAGTCATTTGAACCGGGAAAATTCCTGACACGAAATGCTCCGACAATTATAAATTCTGTTTTACAAAGGAGATTGTTTCATGATGGAAGAGCATTCTCTTTTGAAGATCAGGCCGGCAGGGTGATGAGTAATCCGTTAGAAATGCATAATGATTTTCATACTGTGGCCGATAAGTTAGTTCATTCAAAGGAATACAGAGATAGATTCAGATCAGCTTTCAGCGGAACCGAAGACACTTCCATTACAGGTCGTTCGATATTGATTGCAATTGCTGAATACGAACGAACTCTGATCGGGATGAATACGAGATTTGACAAAGCGATCAGCAACAGAGAAAATAGTTTGAACAACGATGAGATCGCTGGTTTCAATATTTTCATGGGGAAAGGAGCTTGTGCTTCCTGTCATTTTCTTCCATTATTCAATAGCCTCTTGCCTCCGGTTTATGTCGAAACAGAATGGGAAGTTATTGGTGTTCCTTCAGCAAAACTTACGAACCCGCGTGAACTTGACAGTGATATCGGGAGATATGATATCATTCCGGTTGACATATTTAAGAATGCATTTAAAACTCCCGGATTAAGGAACATTGCATTAACGGCTCCATATATGCACAATGGCGTATTTAAGACACTCGAAGAAGTAATAGACTTTTATGACAGAGGTGGGGGAAAAGGTCTGGGGTTTGATGTTCCAAATCAGACATTATCAGAAGAACCGCTTGATCTGACTCCAACAGAAAAATTCCAACTCAAAGCATTTCTGGAAACGCTCAACGATACAATTACACTAAACGAAATACCTGACAAGCTTCCTGAATTTGAAAATAATGAAAAGCTGAATCAGAGGAAAGTGGGCGGGGAATACTGATCTTAAAATTTATTTTATATTGAATGAACAACTTTTAATTTTAAATCACACTTCCCGATAAAAATCAAATTCAGAGAAAGTCCAACTGTTGGTTAACTCTGTCAAAAAAAGTTCACTTTACCTGTATCCAGATCATATAAACCTCCAATGATCTTTATTTCACCGGAAGCTTCCATTTCAGCAAGCAGAGAACTTTGTTCTTTAATTTTTTTAACTGTCAGATGAACATTGTTAGTAGTTACATTATTCATGAACTCTTTATTATTCCCCGTCCTGTTGACTTTTGTAATAGTTTCAAGTTGGATAGCAGGTTTTATCTTATTGAGCAGATTGGTAATATTTCCAAGTTCAATATCATTGCATGCATATTCAATTGCTCCGCATTTGGTATGACCTAAAACTACGATGAGTTTTGAACCGGCTATCTTACATGCAAATTCCATGCTTCCTAAAATATCTTCATTCAGAATATTTCCTGCGATCCGGATACTGAAAATATCTCCAAGGCCCTGATCAAAGATCAACTCTGCAGAGGTCCGCGAATCAATGCAACTGAGAATGGCAGCAAATGGAAACTGACCGGAAGAAGTAACGTTTACCTGCTCCAGAAGATCTCTGTGTGCCTTGATATTATTTACAAAACGTTTATTACCTTCTTTTAAGATCTCGAGCGCATGCCCGGGTGTGAGTATATCCTGCGTTTCTTTTGTATGTGCCTTCATATACTTTTTTGGTGAAATTCGATTGCAATATACTATTTCTTATTCATCGGATTGTTCAATTATTTCCGGAAAAAGTACAGAATTCAGGATCTTCTTCCGGCTATTGAGCGATGACAGTATCGTATGTTGCTGAATATCCACCCCAGACACCTAATCCGCCATTAATATTTGAATGGACAGGTTGTGGGGAACCAAAAGGATTTCCATTCGATGACACTTGTGATTCTTCAGTTCTCCAGAATTCAAAGTGTGATCGGTCGATCGTACAGAATTTTACAACGATTGTGTCTCCTCTTTTAAAGTAGATCCTCTCATCATTGTCATCATCTTCTTTATCAGAACCTGTAAAGGAACCACGCGGAAAACTCAGATCAAAACTTTTTCCATTGATATACCGGTCTTCAAAAACGGAACCACCAATCGGAGGATAAAAGGTGGAATCTTTTTCCTTTCCAATATCATCACCAAATGTATATCTGTTAATTCTTCTTGCAAAGAACCGATAACAGTTTCCAAGCGTATCAGGATCCGATAAATGTGACCATAAAAATCCAAGCGAATCTCTTTGTCCGTCAACTTTCCACCAGGTGCTGTCAAGAGCAATCTGATCCGGAATTCTGGTTTCTGAAGTAAGTGTTTTCCCTTCTGCAATAACTGTCAGTTTGTAGGTTTTTCCGGTTTCTCCGATCATTAACGAGCTTGTATAAATTCCATAACCCGGGATCTGAATCATTGTATCTGAATTTGTTCCGTTGTCAATGATAACAGTAGCTCCCTGAATACTACCCTGTATAAGATTATTCACGTTGATCTCACCAAAAAATGGAAGAGATCTGGTAAGTAAAACAAATGGTGGAGTGCCTGTTTCTATATAACCTTCGACAACAATTTTTTCTTCAGCTTCAGGAATATCAACGGTGACATTCTTTTCGCATGAATAGAAAGAAGAAATTACCAGTGTGAATAGTGACAGATATGTTATTGTACTTTTTTTCATGATCAGAATTTGAAATTGTAAGTAACACTTGGAATAATAGGGAAGAGAGAGATCTGTTTCGCCTGAATGGTCACAACACCATCTTCAACACTGTTGTCGAAGTATATGATATAAGGATTGTAGCGATTGTAAACATTGAAGATGCTGAAGTTCCAGCTTGATTCAAATCGTTTTCGCTCCTTTCCTTTCAGAGTCACGCTGATATCGGCACGATGATAAGGTGCTATCCTGTAATTATTTCTTTGTCCACCATAATCTTCAACAATATCTCCATTACTTAAAACATACAATCGTTCCGGGAATGTATTCAGATTTCCTGTTGCATATACCCATGTTGCGCCAATGGTAACTTTCTTACTTGCTTCAAAAGTCATTACAACAGACACATCATGTCTGCGGTCATACTTCGGATAGAATTCCCTGCCAAGATTTAAGTCGGGAAATTCTCTTTTTGTCCATGCAAGTGTATATCCGATCCAACCACTGAATTTACCTTTCGATTTCTTCAGGAAAAGTTCTGCTCCATAACTCCAGCCTTTCCCGAATACAAAGAAGTTATCCAGATTTCCGTTAACCTGATTCTCGGGTAAAAATCCTTCCTCATATTCGATCTGGTTTTTCATTGTCTTATAATACACTTCAAATGATGTTTCAAACATATTATTTTTGAAATTCTTGAAATAACCTAATGCATATTGAGTGCCGAACTGAGGCTTTACACGATCTGAAGAAGGAACCCATGTATCTGTTGGTAAGGAGATCCCTGATAAGGATGCAAGGTGGATATACTGGTAATTCTGTGAATACGAAGCTTTGATAGATGAACTTTCATTTACAGAGTAGCGTACTGCAAACCGGGGTTCGACATTTGAATAAGTTTTTACATCTTCACCTGTATCGTAATGAATGGTATCCGTAGGTAAATTAGTGATTGGGTCATTGATGAAACGGTCAAATGGACCAACCTGACTGAACATTGTTAACCTGACACCGCCATTGAATAACCATTTGGCATTTAGTTCAAATTCGTCGTTGAAGTAAAGGGCTCCGTCATGAGCGTATTGTCTGACAATGTCACCTAAATTGAAATTGACATCACCTGAACGTGCACTTGCATTACTGGGCACAAAAACATGGTAGATATAATTTGCTCCGAATTTTATATTGTGTTTCGGACTGGGTACCCAAGTAAAATCAGTTTTGACATTATAATCGGTGATGCCGGAGAATAATTTAAAGGAGAATTGTTCCTGTCCGCCTTCAAATTGAAAATCGTAACTCGTATAGATCAACGAAGTATTTAGGAATAATTTATTTGAGAATAAATGATTCCAACGTGCAGTGCCTGTGGCATTTCCCCACGGAATACTGAGACTGAAATCGGAGTCCGGGCTTGTAAATTTGAAAACATCGCGTCCGAAATACCCGCTGATGAACAGTCTGTCTTTATCGCTAAGTCTGTAATTTACTTTTGCATTCAGATCATAGAAATAATATTTATTACCACTGATATCTGATTCTTTACTTACGAATGGCGGACCAAGTAAGAGATCGAGGAATGTTCTTCTTGCGGAAATAATAAATGAAGAAGTATCTTTTTTTATAGGACCTTCAATAGTAAGTCGCGAGGAAACAAATCCAATTCCGCCCTGAGCGCCGAATCTTTTGTTGTTACCCTCTTTCATCTGTATATCGAGAACCGATGATAACCTTCCGCCATAATTAGCGGGCATATTACCTTTTGTCAAAGTGATATTCTGAACCGCATCGGAATTGAAGACAGAAAAGAATCCGAAGAGATGTGCTGCATTGTAAACGTTAGCTTCATCAAGTAAGATCAGATTCTGATCCGGTCCGCCACCACGAACATAAAAACCACTATTTCCTTCACCGGCAGAAGATACTCCGGGCAGAAGCTGAATTGTTTTTAAGATATCAACTTCACCCATAAAGGCCGGCAATGACTTGATCTTTTCAATGTCAATTTTTTCCCTTCCCATTTCAGTACTTTGAACATTACGATCTTGCTTTTCTCCGGTGATGATCACTTCCTTTGTTTCGATAGCATTGGAGGAGAGGCTCGCATTTTTTCTGAGGTCATCGGTAAGAGAGATTGGAAACTCCTGTGTGACAAAACCGATATATGAAAACACCAGGGTGTAATTTCCTTCAGGAATGGTCAGGGAGAAAAAACCATATTGGTTAGTAACGGTTCCTTTTCTTGTTTCTTTTACAAAAACATTGGCACCCAGAAGAGATTCTCCGGTTGATTCTTCTTTAACAAATCCACTGATGGTATAATTTTTTTGAGCAAAAAGAGAATTGGATAACAGTAGAAAACAGGTAATTAATGCCCGGAAATTTTTCATAAATTTTTTTATTCTGATTGTAGTTGATAATTTAAATATTCCTTCATTTTAATGCGGCAAAAGTACAATAATTTGGATGGAATAATGATGTTAATTTTTCTTAAAAACAACATAAGTTATACAAAGTTTCACGACAACATAATTTATAAGTCAAAAGTCAAAATTTGAAAGATAAAATTTGCAATGCAATCCCAACTTTGTAGGACTGATAGAATTAGATTGATTTATCAACCAGAGAAAGATAAGCTACGAATCAATCAAATTATCTTGTCTTCATGCTTTTTTTGACTTCTGAATTCAGAACTTTGAGTTACCTGAAATTAAATTCAAAAGTACTACCTTTGCCATGTCATTGATGATCCATCGCCTCTTTGCAAGACAAGGGGAGGAAAGTCCGGGCAGCGCAGTGCATCTTGCTTCCTAACAGGAAGGCTTCCGATTAGTCGGGAGACAGCGAGTGCCACAGAAAATAACTATCCGCCAAAGGCGGAAAAAGGTGAAAACGTGAGGTAAGAGCTCACGGTGATCATTAGCGATAGTGGTCATGGGTAAACCTCAGGAGCTGAAAGACCAAATAAGTCATGGTATAAGGGCTGCACGTCCGTACTCCTTCGGGAAACCATGATGGGTAGGTCGATAGAGGTAATGTGTGAACATTATCCCAGATAAATGATGGATCCTGCATTCGAGGGAACAGAACCCGGCTTACCATTCAATGACACGATAATGAAGAGCGCTCTGAATATCAGGGCGCTTTTTGTTGTGATGAATTCCGCTTGTTCAATAAATATGTTGAATTTCGAATTGCGGATTACTTTACTGCTTATCCGGAATCTATAATCCTCATAAAACACAATGAAAACCGACAAATCTCCGCACATTTTAAATGCATCTTCCAATTTATTAGGTATATGTTTCGTTGTTTTGACTTCATTGAAAATATTAAAGGTCAGTCAGACAACTATTATCGATGAATTGACAGCATTTACGATCCTTGCATTGATGGCCAGCAGTATATTTTCATTTCTATCTTTGCGGAGTAATTCAAAGAGAGCATTCTATTATGAAAAGATCGCAGACACAATTTTTCTGATCGGCCTGGTCCTGATGTTTGTGACAACAATGCTTCTGACGTTCGATATCATTTAACAGCAATTTCGGATTGGCAAAATGTCTATGAAGTGCTCCAATTCGCAATCCGAAATAAAAACGTGGTTTTATTAACAAATTAGGTTTGAATAAGTCCCATTTTCTCAATAAAAGCGCTAAACAAATAGCATATCTTTAACCCTTCCTTATGAATATACAGTTTCTTACTGAATTACCAACCTGGTGGGTATTGATATGCTTAGCTGCAGGCTTTCTATATGCTTTTCTTCTTTATAGAAAGGACAGTGCATTTGATTCAATTCATCCTTGGTTGCGCAGACTGCTTTTTGCATTGAGAGGAATACTTGTTTTCTTTCTTGCTCTTTTATTGTTAACACCGTTGTTGAAGACATTAACGAGAGAGAAAGAAAAACCTGTGATCATCATTGCACAGGATAATACCCAAAGCATTGTGATCAACAAAGATTCTTCTTTCTACAGGAATGAATATAAAAAACAGTTCAGGGAATTCGCTGATGGGTTGAAAGACAAGTTCGATGTAAAAGAGCTGAACTGGGGTGATAAGGTTTCAGACGGAATTGATTTTTCCTTTTCTGAAAAGCAGACAGATTTTTCGACATTGTTTTCCGTCATTAACGATCGCTATGAGGACAGGAATATCGGAGCAATAATAATCGCAGGTGATGGACTTTACAATCGCGGCAGTAGCCCGGTTTATGATGAAGAAATCCTTAAAGTACCTTACTTTACGATTGCACTAGGAGATACAACTGTCAGGAAAGATCTTCTTATTTCAAAAGTAAATTATAATAAGACAGTGTATCTGGGAAATTCATTTCCTCTTGAAATAACAGTTGATGCCCGACGATTGAGTGGATCATCTACCAATCTCACCGTTAAACAGGATTCATCGACTCTTTTTTCAAGACAAATTTCAGTTTCCGGAAATAAATTCAGCCAAATGGTTCCCGTTGTTATGGATGCTAAGAAAACGGGAATCGTTCATTACAAGATAGAATTGTCATCGGTTTCAGGAGAGGTTTCTACTGTAAATAATGTCCGGGATATTTATGTAGAAGTTATAGAAAGTAAACAAAAAGTACTTGTTGTTGGTAATGCTCCGCACCCTGATCTTGGTGCAATCAAATTATCTCTGGAAAGCAGCCGGAATTACACTGTGAAAATTGTAACTGCAGAACAATTTGATGGCAATGTAAATGAATACAACCTTGTTGTTCTGCATAATTTACCAAGTACAGCGCATCCGGTCAAAGATCTGATCAGTAAGATAAATACTTCATCTGTTCCTGTCTGGTATATTTTAGGCACACAGGTTTCAGTTCCACTCTTTAATTCTCTGGCAACTGGACTTGAAATAAAAGATAATATCGATAAATCAAATCCTGTTGAAGCAAGAGTAAATTCAAATTTTTCCTTGTTTACGGTCAGTTCGGATATGGAGCAAAAGATCAGTTCCTTTCCTGAACTACTGACTCCGTTCGGTAAATTCCGATCAACAGCAAACAACGCTGTATTACTGAATCAACAAATAGGTTCTGTTTCCACTGACCAGCCACTTCAGGTCTTTAATCAATCTGCGTCTCAGAAAACAGGCGTCCTTGCAGGAGAAGGAATCTGGAAATGGCGGTTGAGCGATTATTCTGCAAACGGAAACTTCGATGTTTTCAATGAATGGTTATTGAAGTCTGTTCAGAATTTAAGTGTGAAAGAAAATAAAACCCACTTCCGACTGATCTCCAGGAATAATATTGATGAAAATGAGCAGGTAGTTTTTGATGCTGAAGTTTACAATGATAACTATGAACTGATAAATACGCCTGATGTAAATATGGTCATTACCAATTCTGCAGGAAAGAGTTTTCCATATGTATTTTCAAAAACAGAAAGAGCTTATAACCTGAATGCCGGATTTATGGCAGCAGGTGACTATAAGTATAAAGCAACCGTAAAAGTTTCCGATAAATCTTATTCATCTTCCGGTCAATTCACTATTACATTACTTCAGGCAGAACAAACGGAGAGTGTGGCAGATCATGAATTAATGAATGCGTTAGCACAAAAAAATGGCGGAGAAATGTTTTATCCAGGGCAGTTGGACCAGTTAAAAGCGCTCTTACTTAAGCGGGATGATATGAAAACTGTTTCATATTCACACTACAAACTTCGTGATCTGGTAGATGTAAAAGCTATATTTTTCATTTTACTTGGACTATTGAGTCTGGAATGGTTCCTGCGTAAGCGTGCAGGCAGCTATTGATTCCAGAACTATAGATTGATCTCATAACCCTCAAAAAATTAAATTCAATTGATAGAATATTCTTCAAAAACATTATCAAACGGACTGAAGGTCTTAGTTCATGAAGATCCATCAACACCACTTGCAACAGTCAATATTTTATACAGCGTAGGTGCGCGTGATGAATCGCCGGATAAGACCGGCTTTGCACACCTTTTCGAACATCTAATGTTTGGAGGCTCAGTGAATATTCCTGAATATGATTCTCCGCTGCAATTAGCAGGGGGAGATAATAATGCATTTACTAATAATGACATTACGAATTATTATCTGACCTTACCTGCAAATAATATTGAAACTGGTTTCTGGCTGGAAAGTGACAGAATGTTAAGTCTGGCTTTCTCAGAAAAGAGTCTGGAAGTTCAGCGAAATGTTGTTGTGGAAGAGTTCAAGCAGCGATACCTTAATCAACCATACGGTGATGTCTGGTTATTACTTCGCCCGCTGGCCTACAAAGTCCACCCTTATCAATGGGCAACGATCGGAAAAGAGATAGACCATATTACAAATGCTACGCTGGAAGATGTGCGCGACTTTTTTTTCAGGTACTATTGCCCTGACAATGCGATAATGACAGTTGCCGGCGGAGTGAAAGCAGATGAAATTTTCACTCTTGCTGAAAAGTGGTTTGGTGGAATTCAAAGAATTACACCGGTAAGAAGACCTTATCCGGAAGAACCAAAGCAAACAGAATACAGAGAACTCACGGTTGAACGTGATATTCCTTTCAGTTCATTATATCGTGCGTATCACATGTGTTCCCGGCTTGATAAAGAATTTTATTCTATTGATCTTTTATCAGACATTCTGAGTAGAGGTAAGTCTTCACGACTTTATAATACGTTAGTGAAGGAGAAGAAATTATTTTCTGAGATAAATGCCTACTCAACTGCTGATTTTGACAGAGGGCTGATGATCATTGAAGGTAAGTTAGTCAAAGGAGTTGAAATGGCAGATGCGGAAAAAGCAATTGATATTGAATTGAACAAGATCTGCAGTGAACTTGTCACCAAAGAAGAACTTGAAAAAGTGAAGAATAAGGTCGAGTCAACAATGGAATTTTCAGAAATGGATCTATCCGGACGGGCATTGAATCTTGCAATCGCTGAATACATGGGTGATGCAAACCTCGTCAATACTGAATTAGGATTGTATCGTTCAGTGACAGCTGATGAGATCAGAGAAAGTGCACGTGAAATTTTCAGAAAAGAGAATTGTTCAACTTTGTATTATTTATCAAACCGAAAGAATTAATAGTATGACCACTGCAATCGATAGACTCAATCAGCCTGCCAGGATAGGAATTCAGAAAATGAATGTCCCGCAGGCTAAAAAATATATACTTGATAATGGAATTGAAGTGTATGCCATCAACGCCGGTTTTCAGGAACTGGTAAAAGTTGAATTACTTTTCAATAATGTTAATTTTGATCCCCGGAAACCATTGTTGAATTCTGCAACAAACAGAATGATGTCAGAAGGAACCAAATCGTTTTCTGCACAGCAGATTGCGGATATGATCGATTACTATGGTTCATTCTATGAGACAGATGAAAATTCTGATTTTTGTTCCATCATTTTATATTCACTGAATAAATATCTGAAAGATACATTGCCATTTGTAAGTGCTGTACTGGAAGAACCTGTTTTTCCGGAAAAAGAACTTGCAATTTTTAAACAGAACAATAAGCAAAGGCTTGCTGTTGACAATGAAAAAGTTGGTTCAGTTGCAAGAAAGAAATTCGGAGAGATCATTTTTGGCAGTGAACATCCTTATGGTTACTATATCAAACCTGAAAATTATGATTCGCTTACAACTGATGACCTGAAAGCATTTCATGCTAAGAAATATTCGCCTTCGAATTGTATGATCATTGTTTCCGGGTTGGTAACAGACGATACAATTAAGATATTGAATCGTTTCCTGGGACAAAGAAAACCGGAAGGAGAGAAGATCAAAACTGTTTATCCTGCATTTGTTACTTCTACACAGAAGCAACATTACATTGAGAAAGAAGGAGCCATTCAATCCGCAATCAGGATAGGTATGCCATTCTTTAACAGGAAGCATCCTGATTATGCAGGAACAGCTGTTATGAACACATTGTTCGGTGGATATTTCGGTTCACGCTTAATGTCGAATATCAGGGAAGACAAAGGCTACACTTATGGAATTGGTTCCGTAATTGTTTCAATGAAGCAGGAAGGCTACTATTTTATTTCAACAGAAGTTGGTGCTGATGTCACAAATGATGCGATCCGGGAAATTTATCACGAAGTCGACATCCTGCGAAATGAGCTTGTGGAATTAGAAGAGTTGGAGATGGTAAAGAATTATATGCTGGGAACATTTTTGAAAGGAATAGACGGAGCATTCCAACTGGCTGAAAGATTCAAGTCAATTTACCTTTCTGAACTCGATTATTCATACTACGAGCGTTACGTTGATAAATTAAGGACAATCGGTCCGGATGAGATCCTTGAACTTTCCCGGAAGTATTTAGACCCTGCCCACTTCCTGGAACTGGTCGTTGGCCGTAAATAATTGCCTTACAACGTAGGAAATCTTAATTTTACGGAAGAATGTTTAAAATACCCGGATTTCTGCGATTCTTGATGGTTTGCTTACTGTTTTCGACGTTTTTTATCGAAACAAAGGCCATTGGAATGCGCTGTACATCCGTTGGCACAAATGGCGATGTTACAGTGACATGGGACAGAGGACTTACGACAGGTGCCAATTTCAGGTGTTGGTACTTGTTTCATTCAACTTCTGTGACCGGTCCATTCACGGCTATTGACAGTGTTTTCTTTTACAATGATACCAGCGAGATCCATGTAGGTGCAAATGCTGCGAACAATCCTGCTTATTATTATGTTGCATTCAAGTTTAATAATGGAAGCCCTGATATTTTGTCGGACAGCATACGAGCTCTGGGACTTATCGTCAGTAATCCTGGAAGCGGGTATGCAAGTTTGGGTTGGAATGCTACCCGGACGCCATTGATCCCGACCAATAGTATCTGGTATAAGATCTACCGGGAATATCCTGCAACAATTTTCACCTTGATCGATTCAGTGAATGCAACGACGGCGCCTTCACCAATGCTATATGAAGATCTGATCTCTATCTGTGATGATACGATCAAGTATAGAATAGAAGTGATGGATCAGAGTGGTTGCCGTTCGGTTTCACCTGTTAAAGGCGACCGTTTTCGTGACCTTGTAACACCAACTATTCCTGAACTGGATTCGGTATCAGTCGACATAACCGGGACGGTAATTGTAAGCTGGCTCATGAATCCTTCTGTTGATACAAAATTTTATTCAGTATTACAAAGTATTGGTGCGATCTGGCAGCCCTTGGATACCGTTACCGGGAGAGCTACTACAATTTATAATTCATCCATTACTGCAACAACAGAATCAGAAACTTTTTCTGTAATTGCAATCGACAGTTGCAACAATCCCAGTGGGAGAGGTCTTGATCATTCCACTATTTTTCTTTCAACCTCTTTTGATCTGTGCAGTAAATCAGTTTCCCTGAACTGGAATGCATATTCATATTGGTCCGTTTTACCTTTATACGATATTCTTTTGAGTATAAACGGAGCGCCTGAAGTTGTGATCGGAACAACAGGTGCCACAAATTTTACAGATACCAATCTGATCAGCGGTTCATCATTCTGTTACCGTGTGCGGGCGATCGATCAGGGTTCGTTAGTCAGAAGAACATCTACTTCTAATCAGTCATGCCAGCTTCCGGTTTTTCCACCACCACCGGCGTTTTCATATATCAGAAGTGTGAGTGTTACATCAGAAAGTAATGTTGAAGTCATTGTTTACGTCGATCCTGTATCATCGGTCAGTGGTTATCGATTGTTCCGTGCCACTTCTCCTGCTGGTGTATTTAGTCAGGTAGGCAGTATAGCTGTTAATGGTGTTTCTTCAGTTACTTTCAACGACAATGTAAACACATCAGAAGGCCCGTATTTTTACCAGGTTTATACATACGATTCATGTGGAGTTAAGTCATTCGAATCCCAAGTTAGTCAGACGATATTATTGACAGGAATCTCACCTGAACAATATGTGAATAGTTTAGAATGGACGAATTATGCGCAATGGCCGGGCGGAGTAGGTGAATACAATTTGTACCTTACCGTAAATGGAGTCACTAGTCCGGTTCCTATAGCAACATTTCTTCCGGGTGATTCCACATTTACGGAATCGGTGTTGAACAATTTTTATTCTGATGGAAATTTTTGTTATGTAGTAGAAGCCGTAGAGGCAGCTGGTAATCCATATTTTTTCCAGGACACAGCTCGCTCGAATGAAGTCTGCCTCATCCAGGAACCGAAAATTTTTATCCCGAATGCTTTTCATCCCGGTGGATTTCTGAATGAAATTTTTACACCATCTAATGCCTTTGTATCAACGGAAAATTACAGTCTGAGGATCTTTAACCGCTGGGGTGAAATGATCTTTGAGACAACAGATCCAAAAGTAGGTTGGGATGGAACGACCAATGGCAGATCTGCGCCTGAAGCTGTTTATGTTTATTTATTGCAGGCTGTGCAGGCGGATGGGTCGGAGATAGTGAGGAAGGGTGCGGTGACGTTGATACGATAAGAATTCAATTTTAACGACGTTTCAAGAAACAATTCTGATGCTTTTAACTATCGGTAAATTGTCTTCACTTGATTTTTTATTTTTATTTTTTCATATAAATGTGCAATCGCCTGTAATCATGCAAGAATTAGATTCCAATTACAAATCCAAATCCCTTCACAATTTTTATGATCTTGAAAATGGAATGTATGTAATTTCAGTTACAGCGTTAGAAACAAATCAGGTTTACTATCAGAGGATGTTGAAAGTAAATTAGTTTAGAGTATTTGGGTGAGGTAGAAAAATTAAATTGGATCTGATTGGTTGCAAATAATATCCATCATTTCCGCGGTTACGATTGTGAATCGAAATTTTGTCCTTTGATTATTTAAAAAATGCTGTCCGCCACGGTGGATAGTCATGCGCGAGGGGAAAATTGAGGGGACTCAGCGCATGGCGTAAGCTAATTTTTATTTCCGATCACAATCTATTTACTAAACAATTGAGAATACAATAAGGCATTGCTTTTTTTTTCGGCGGCCCCCCGGGGTTTTATATGTATCACTGAGATTTTCTATAAAAAGTCGTTTACTTTTTGATCCCAAATCAACTAATTTAAAGCCTGAACCATAAGTCTAGTTCTTAACATTTCTTCAAAATATCCTGTTAATTAATTAAAAACACTTTGCAGCCATTATTAGAGGGTGTTTTTACATTTACTCCATATTAATTCCAATAAATGAGGTCATTAAGCAGATCAATTTTCTTTATTTTATTTATTATCCGATTAATTTCTCCGCATTCAGCAAATGCTACACATGCATTCGGAGCTCAGCTGACTTATACTAATCTTGACGCTAACAGATATATTATCACATACACTTTGTACAGAGACTGCTCCGGCATCTTTCCTGCGAGTACTGTGATGATCAACATTTCTAATTCATGCGGATTCCCGCCACAAAGTTTTTCTATTCCACAAGTGACAACTCCTTTAGCGCTCATTCCGGCTTGTCCGAATGACAATCCTACAACCTGTGCCGGTGGAATTCATATGGGAATTGAAAAGTATGTTTACAGCGATACCATCGTTCTGACCGGTGCATGTGCAAACTGGATCGTAAGTCATGCCGAGTCATCACGTTCTTCTTCGCTGACAACAATTTCAGGCGCAGGATCTGATGATCTTTACGTATATTGTCTTATCAACAACCTTGGTGTTTCAAATAACTCGCCGGTCTTCATCAATGAACCCGGATTTTATTTTTGTCTGAACCGTCCATTTGCAATCGATCAGGGATTACATGATAGCGATGGCGACTCATTGACTGTTCAGATGATTACGCCATTGCGAGCAGCCGGTTCGATTGTGTCTTACTTCTCAGGATATTCAGGTACACAGCCGTTGATCTCAAGTCCACCAATGTCGATCAATCCTGCTAATGGCATTGTAAGTGGAAATCCAACGCAATCAGATTTTTCAGTGTATGCCTTGCTTGTCAATGAATACAGAAACGGTGTTCTCATTGGACAAGTAGAGCGGGATCTTTCGTTGATTGCAAGAGATTGCATGAACAATGCACCCGATATTAGCGGGTTTGATGGTACTGCAAATTACAATGTAACGATCTTGCCCGGCGTTCAATCGTGTTTCGTACTTGCAGCTAACGATGTCGATGTTGGACAGAATACAACAATTTCTCTTGAGACTTCCTTAGGCGGACTGAGTTTCACTCACACGGGTGGTAATTCTGATTCAGCCACTGTCTGCTGGACACCTTCTGCAAATGATTCGCTAACAAATCCGCATTGTTTCAGTCTTCGTGTGACTGATAATTCTTGTCCCTACACAGCAACTGCCGTAAGAAACTTTTGCATCAACGTAAGTTTGATCGATGCAATTCCGGAGAATCAACAAGTAAACATTCAGCTTTTTCCAAATCCTTTCTCCGATAATCTTGAAGTGACAACTGATCTTGCAAAAGATTACGATCTGCGTATTCATGATATTGCGGGAAGGGAAGTACTGAAAGAAAATTTTACCGGGAAGACGTATCAACTAAATACTTCATCTCTTGCAAAAGGTATTTATATTTTGTCGCTGTTTTCGAAGTTGAATCAGGTGGGTACTAGGGTGATAATTGTTAAGCAATAAAAAAATTTAAACACGGAGAAAAAGGAGAAAAAAAGGGAGAAATAGAGAAGCCTCTATGTTCTCCCTTTTTTCCTCCTTTTTCTCTATGTTAAAAAAACTCCCCACTTAAGTCCACCTAAAATCTCGATTTTAATCCTATCTTTGCGCGCAACTTTTTCCAAACCACTAAAAAATTATGGCAGTTGCAAAAAGCCGTTTTCTCGGCGAAGCTCTCACATACGATGATGTATTATTAGTCCCGGCTTACTCCGAAGTTTTACCTAATGAGGTGAAAGTCAGCACTAAACTGACCAATTCCATCACCCTTAACATTCCTATTCTCTCTGCAGCAATGGACACCGTAACGGAGTCTGAAATGGCAATTGCCATTGCTCAGGAAGGTGGTATTGGTATGCTTCACAAGAATATGTCCATCGACCAGCAAGCAGCGGAAGTTCGGAAAGTTAAGCGGAGCGAAAGCGGAATGATCCATGATCCCATCACCTTACAAAAGGATGCACGGGTAAAGGATGCCTTGAAGATCATGCGTGATTATAAGATCGGCGGTATCCCTGTAGTGAACAACAATCACATACTTATCGGAATTTGTACCAACCGTGATCTGCGTTTTGAGAAAAATCACGAACGATTGGTTTCAGAGATCATGACAAAAGACAATCTGATCACGACAACCGGAGTGAAGGATCTGAAAGAAGCTGAAAGTATTTTGCAGAATTATAAGATTGAAAAATTGCCTGTCATCGATAAGAAAGGAAAACTTATCGGACTGATCACTTACAAAGATATTCTGAAAGTAAAATCAAGACCGAATGCATGCAAGGATGAATTCGGACGATTGAGAGTTGGAGCGGCAATTGGTGTAACGAAAGACAGTGTTGAAAGAGCGAGAGCGTTAGTTGAAGCAGGAGTTGACATCATTACGATCGACACAGCCCACGGACATACAAAAGGTGTAGTGGAAGTGCTGAAAAAAATAAAAAAGGAATTCCCGAAATTACAAGTCATAGTAGGAAATATTGCAACAGCAGCAGCAGCAGTTTATCTGGCAAAGGCAGGAGCTGATGCAGTAAAAGTTGGAATTGGTCCGGGTTCTATTTGCACTACAAGAGTTATCGCCGGAATTGGTGTTCCACAATTCACTGCTGTATTTGATGTAGCCCAGGCATTGAAGAATACAAAAGTGTGTGTTATTGCTGATGGCGGTATCCGTTTCAGTGGTGATGTTGCTAAAGCACTTGCTGCCGGAGCAAACACTGTCATGCTGGGTTCATTGTTAGCAGGAACAGAAGAATCTCCCGGTGAAACGATCATCTACGAAGGAAGAAAGTTCAAATCCTATCGTGGTATGGGCTCGATCGAGGCCATGCGCGAAGGCTCAAAAGACCGATATTTTCAGGCCCAGACAGACGATGTAAAGAAATTAGTCCCTGAAGGAATTGTTGGGCAAGTACCATATAAAGGCTTGGTAGGAGAGGAGTTATACCAACTTGTCGGAGGTTTACGTGCAAGCATGGGTTACTGCGGAGCCGAATCAATTACCGAACTTCAGAAAGCATCTTTCATCAGAATCACTTCGGCAGGAGTTCGTGAAAGTCATCCACATGATGTGGCGATTGTTAAGGAAGCGCCGAATTATCATCGGTGATTTTTCGAAATCAAAAGTCAAAATTCAGAAGTTAATATGACGTGCGGATAAGGGTCAAAAGGACAAGGTTGCATTACTTTAAATGAGATTATAAGTTGTATTTTGGTTGTTGTTTGGATTGATTGTTTCAAATATTTCACAAAATGAATAAGGTTAAATTAATTTTTGCAATCATTTTAATTTCAAACACCATTTTAGCTCAGCCACAATGGAAATTTCCAATTGCATTTGAAGATGGTTCAGGAGCTAAGGACACGATTTGGTATATTTGGGATTCAACTGCAACAGCAGGAATTGATACATTATTAGGTGAAGGGAAAGTGCTTATGGATCCCAATGCGTTTAATGTTTTTGTTACGGATTTCAATCCTGACTCGACAAAGACGCATGCTTTGCCTTTCAATGGTTCTACTCCTAATAACCACATCAGGGCTATTAATTACCAATACCCAATAACTATCTCATGGGATTCGATTTTATTCTCTAACTTTTTTACTGTCGGGGATTCTCTAATTGCGAATGCATATATACAGAACGATTATTTTTTCCTTGTAAATAATGGAGGACCAATACCTGGAACATTTAATATGATTGAAACTAATGCTGTCGCAGCTCCTGCTTTCAATTGGGGATCAATGAACCAGTTTCCTATGCAAATACTTATCACTCGATTTTCAACTACAGATATTTTTGAAGACCAATCAAAAGGTCTAATTGTCAGCCCAAATCCATTTTCCAGATTACTCGAATTTGAATTCAAAAAATCGATAGAATGGGCAAAAATTGTCAATACAGATGGAAGAGTAGTTTTCGAGCATTCGTTCAACACAAATAGTGATTCAGAAATATTTGATCTTGAAGCATTGCAAAATGGAATTTATATTTTAATTTATAAATCACCTGAGCAATTGTATACTGAAAAAATTATTAAGCTTTAAATTGTCAGGCAAAGTTGAACTCCTGATCTCTATCTAGGTATTATCATTATTAAGTGAATTGCTCACCATTCGCAGAAATTTTCAACAGTACCCATAAATCATCTTTTCCAGTAATCAACTATAAATTCTTCCTTCCCGCGCACAATTAAACAAATGCTCATAACTTTTTCTGAAAATTTTCAAGGATTGAAATGTCATTTTTCGAGTTTGATTGATTGAATAAATCCACTAAAATGCTGAAAATCATTACTCTGCAATTTAATTGACATTCCTTCCAATTTCACTAAACCATCATTTCTCAATCTTTGTTTTTTTTCAAATTTGCGAAGTTTTGATACCAGCAATTGATTACTAAATTTGCGCTCCTCTTAAAACCACTAAGACCTAAATGAAGAGAAATATCTTTTTATCAGCCGCACTGATTGTCGGCTTAAATGCAAGTATGCTTGCGCAGGTGAACAATGATCCTGTTATTCTAAAAATTGCAAATGAACCTATTTCGAAGAGTGAATTCGAAAGAGTTTTCAAGAAAAACAATTCGAAAGAAACTACATTCGATAAAAAAGCCGTGAATGAATATTTACAGCTTTATATCAATTACAAGTTGAAAGTGAAAGAAGCTTTGGAACTTGGAATGGATACTGCCAAATCATTCAACGATGAATTAGGCGGCTATCGCAAACAACTGGCCCAACCTTACCTGGTCGACAAACAGGTCAGCGAAAAACTTCTCCGCGAAGCTTATGATCACATGAAAACGGATGTCCGTGCAAGTCATATCCTTGTCAAATGCGATCAGAATGCTTTGCCGTCTGATACACTTGCTGCTTACAACAAAGCAATGAAACTCCGGACAGAATTGTCTAAAGGTGGAGACTTCGCAACTGTTGCACGTCGTTCGTCTGATGATCCATCTGCCAAAGATAATGGTGGCGATCTTGGATTCTTTTCAGCTTTACAAATGGTCTATCCATTTGAAAATGCAGCTTACAATCTGAAAAAAGATGAAATGTCTATGCCGGTACGTACTCGTTTCGGATATCACATCATCAAGTTAACTGATAGTCGTCCTGCTCAGGGTGAAGTGAAAGTTGAACATATCATGATCAAGGCCGGTGCCGGTATCAAAGGCGAAGATTCTGTAAAAGCAGTTGCTAAGATCAATGAGATCTATGGTAAACTGAAAGCAGGAGAGAACTTTGAAGAGCTTGCAAAACAGTTTTCAGAAGATCAGTCTACTGCCAAACAAGGTGGTTTGTTGCCTTCATTCGGTACAGGAAGAATGGTACCAGAATTTGAGAAAGCAGCTTTCGCTTTGAAATATCCCGGCGATTATTCGCAACCGGTAAAAACTTCTTACGGCTGGCACATCATTAAATTGATGGAAACTAAACCTATCGGAAAGTATGAAGAATTACAGGCAGATCTTAAGCAAAAGGTTCAGAAAGATTCAAGGTCTGAATTGAGCCGGACTTCTTTGATTGAACGTGTAAAAACCAAATACAATCTGAAGGAAATGCCGAAAGCAAAAGATGAATTCATGGCAACGATCGATTCATCTTTATCATCCGGTACTTGGACACCTGAAAAAGCATCGAAATTGAATGGTACTATGTTTACCATCGGAAACAAGACCTATACTCAGAAGGATTTTGCTACCTATGTAAGCGAACACCAGGTAAAACGCGAAACAGGAATTCCTGCAAAAGTGATGGCAAACAATTTCTATAACGATTGGGTGAATGATGCAACATTGGCGTATGAGGAATCTAAACTTGACTCACTGTATCCTGATTTCAGAAATCTGATGCAGGAATACCGTGATGGAATCCTGTTATTTGAACTGACAGACAAAAAAGTATGGTCTAAAGCCGTGAAAGATAGTCTTGGTCTTCGTGAATTCTACGACAAGAATAAAAACAATTATATGTGGGGCGATCGCGTTGAAGCAACTGTTTACACATGCGCAAATGAAGAAGTTGCTGCTGAAGTACGTAAGCTGATGAAAAAGATTGACGATGATGATACACTCATGGCGCGTGTCAACAAGAGTTCTCAGTTGAATCTGCAGGTAAAATCCGGCAAATTCAGTAAAGGTGAAAATGAAGCTGTCGATAAAGTAAATCACAAAGTAGGCATGAGTCCGAATATCAATCTGAACAATCAGGTGGTATTTGTGAACATCAAAAAACTCATTCCTGCAGCACCAAAACAACTTGATGAAGCAAAGGGCCTGATCACTGCCGATTATCAGAATCAACTTGAAAAAGAGTGGATAGAATCTTTAAGAGCGAAATATCCTGTTGAGATCAATCAGGAAGTGGTGGATTCTATAGCATCGAAGTAATTTAGTTAAGAGATATTAAAATTCAACTTCGGAGGATTCATAACGTTTATGGATCCTTCGAAGTTTATTACTTTTAAGGAATCAATTGAATACCGGAATTTGAAGCAACTCACTGTTTTATTTCTTCTTGTTTTGCAGCTTTCTGCCTGCAATTATTTTCGTCGCGACGATAGTGAAGGGAAAGATGCAGTAGCAAGAGCCTTTGATTATTATCTCTATCCGGAAGACATACAGGGTTTAGTTCCGGCAGGAGCAGGTAGGGAAGACAGTATTACCATCATAAAAAATTACATCGACAATTGGTTTCGTCAGAAAGCAGTTTTGAGAAAAGCCGAACGTAATCTGGCTGATGAAAAGAAAAATGTAGAAAAAAAACTGGAAGAGTACCGGAATTCACTGCTTACTTATCAATATGAAACAGAGTTGATCCGCCAGAAACTGGATACAGTGATCAGTGAAGATGAAATTGCTGCCTTTTACAAGAATAATCCTGACAATTTTGAGTTAAAGGATAATATCATTAAAGTAATTTATCTGAGGTTAAATAAAAAATCGCCTAAGCTGAACAAAGTTAAAGAATGGTACAAAAGCAATTCCGCAAAGGACAGACAACTTCTGGAAGATTATTGCCATCAGTATGCATTAAATTACTTTCTTGACGACAATACCTGGCTTTTGTTTGATGATCTTTTGAAAGAGATCCCCATCAAGACTTATGACAAAGAACAGTTCCTGCAAAATAACAGGGTTGTTGAGATCGAGGATTCAAGTACGGTCTATCTGGTAAATATCAAAGGCTTTATGGTTAAAAACAGTGTTTCACCTTTAAGCTTCGAAAGAAATAATATCAGAATGCTTATTACCAATCAGCGGAAGCTGAAATTGATTGAACAAATGGAGAAACAGGCTTATGAAGATGCCCTGAAAAGCAATGATGTAGAAGTCTTTTAATCTGTTAACTTTGCCCCCGAATATGAAAACAAATTATAGTGTAATTAAGTCGATTGTCATTGCCGGCCTCATTGGATTGAGTACGCATGCTTTTTCTCAGGAATTAATAGATAAAGTAGAAGCAGTTGTAGGAAGCAAGATCATCCTGCATTCCGATATAGAAAAACAATATGTGCAGTACATTGCCCAGGGTGGTACGGAAACGTCTAACATCCGTTGTACTATTTTGGATCAATTGCTCCTTCAGAAACTGATGATCAATCAGGCAGATATTGATTCAGTAACTGTTGCAGATGCTCAGGTTGAAGGTGAACTAGATCGCAGGATGCGTTTTTATGTGAAACAGATCGGCTCAGAAGAAAAGCTTGAAGAATATTTTAAGACAAGTATCCGTCAATTGAAAGCAGAATTCCGTGAAGTGATCCAGGAGCAATTGCTGGTCCAGACGATGCAATCAAAGATCACAAAAGACGTAACAGCTTCGCCAAGTGATGTACGTTCCTATTTCGAAAGTATTCCGGCAGATAGTTTGCCATATATGGATGCTGAAATGGAAATTGCACAGATCGTTCGAAAACCTTCTGTCACGAAAGCTCAGAAACTTGCCGTACGGACAGAACTGGAAGAATACAGAAGAAAGATCCTTGCCGGTGAAGCAGATTTTGCAGTCTATGCTGCACTTTATTCCAAAGATCCTTCCTCAGCGAAAAAAGGTGGAGAACTCGGTTTTTTTGACCGGGGTACGATGGTGCCTGAATTTGAAGCCGCCGCTTTTACTTTAAAGCCGGGTGATATATCTCCTGTAATTGAAACTAAATTCGGATTTCATATTTTACAATTGATTGAAAGAAGAGGAGATCAGATCAATATCCGCCATATCTTATTGCAGCCGGCAACTGATGATGCTGCCTTGATTGCTTGCGTTAACCATCTCGATAGTATACGAACTCAGATCATTGCCGGAACATTGAAATTTGAAGATGCAGCGCAGAAATTTTCAGATGATGAAGAAACAAAGAACAATGGTGGCTTGCTGATCAATCCTGAAACGAATACAACAAAACTTTCTCCTGATAAGATCGATAGATTATTATTCTTCCAGGTCGATTCAATGCAGATTGGGAGAGTTTCTTCACCACTGGTAATGAACAATGCTGATGGTAAAACCGCTTACAGACTGGTGATGCTGAAAAGCAGAACACAGCCTCATAAAGCAAATCTAAAGGACGATTATACAAGGATCCAGGAAGTTGCTACAAGCGAAAAGCAAAATAAAGCGCTCAGTGACTGGGTCAGTAAGAAAATCAAATCAACCTATATCCAGCTTAACGAAGGGCATGAGGATTGTCCTTTGCTCGATCACTGGAAAACAACTAATAACTAACTAATAACTAACTAATAACTAATAACTAATAACTAATTACTAATTACTAATAACTAATAACTAATAACTAATAACTAATAACTAATAACTAATAACTAATAACGAACCGTTTCAAAATTAAAAGTTGTACTTTGTAGAAACGTCACTATTCGTTATTCACTATTCACTATTCACTATTCACTATTCGTTATTCACTA